>NZ_JAJCGR010000018.1:0-78542 GCF_020553125.1 Blautia sp. MSK20_18 | reverse complement strand
GCGGTATCCCGCCTTAATTCAGATGCTCTGGTAACTCAGTTGCCGAGTAGTTCACTAGTCGGTTTTCAGCTTTCAACTTCTCAATATCTGATAATTGAGAAATCGCTTTGTTCTTACCTCGTCGATCATATAATCCTTCGATTCCTTTATCTTTATATTTTCTAACCTATGCATAAACTTGTCCGTAGGAGCAACCATATTTATTCGCTGTAGAAGAATAATTACATCCCGTGTTCAAGGCTTTGCGGTATTTTTTCGGATTTCAATGTGTCAAACTCCCGTGTTTATGAAAGTTGTGTTTTTCTTGGCAATATGTTACAATTACTCCATATAAATTTATAACTTTTCTGGACAGAAAGTAAAAGGGGAACGTCATGAAGTGTATTAAAACAACGGACGCGGTAGGACATGTACTGTGCCATGATATTACCAGAATTGTGAAGGATGTGGTAAAAGATACAGCCTTTCGTAAAGGACATATTGTACAGGAAGAAGATATTCCGGTTTTGCTATCTCTGGGAAAAGACCATCTTTATGTGTGGGAGAAGGATGAAAATACTTTGCATGAAAATGAAGCAGCGCAGATTCTGTGTGATGTGTGCATCAATGAGAATATGCATCCAACGGATGTAAAAGAAGGAAAAATTGAGTTGATTGCAGATTGTGACGGAGTATTTCAGGTGGATGTGCCGAGGCTGGATGCTATTAATGAGATCGATGAGATTATGATTGCCACCCGTCATACAAATTTCCCGGTAAAAAAAGGTGACCGTCTTTTAGGAACCCGTGTGATTCCGCTGGTGATTGCAAAAGAAAAAATGGATTTGGTGAAAAAAACAGCAGGAGAAAAACCGCTGGTATCGCTGGCACCTTATAAGAAACGGAAGGTAGGAATTGTAACCACCGGAAATGAAGTATTTTATGGAAGAATTAAGGATACTTTCACACCGGTAATCATCGAAAAAATGAAATCTTACGGTGCTGAAATTCACGGACATATTCTGTGCAATGATGATATGGAAAAAATCACTGCCGCTATTATGAAATTAAAAGAAGAAGGGGCAGATCTGATTGTCTGTACCGGTGGTATGAGCGTGGATCCAGATGATAAGACACCGGGCGCGATCAAAAATACAGGAGCGAGAATCGTATCTTATGGTGCTCCGGTACTTCCGGGAGCGATGTTCCTGTTATCCTATCTGGAAGATGGCACACCGGTAATGGGACTGCCGGGATGTGTGATGTATGCAAAAGCCACCGTATTTGATCTTGTTCTGCCACGTATTATCGCAGGTATAGAAGTGACAAAAAAAGATCTGGCACATATGGGAAATGGCGGATTCTGTCTTGGCTGCAAAGAATGTCATTATCCGAACTGCAGCTTTGGAAAGGGCGTATAAGAGCAGGACAGGAGGAATAAGCATGGAAAAGCTTACGGTAGAGTAGGCACTGGAAGCACTGCTGGAACATACAAAAGTAATAGAGGAAACGGAAACTGTACCACTTTTGCAGGCATGTGGAAGAGTGTTGGCAAAGGATATGATTGCAGGATTTGATAACCCGCCGTTTGACAGATCACCTGTGGATGGTTATGCCTGCAAAGCGGAGGATATAACGGATGCATCAGAAAGTCATCCGGTACAGTTGACGGTATTGGAAGAGATTGATGCGGGGCAGTATTCCAGAGTCACAGTGGAAAAGGGGCAGGCGGTTCGGATTATGACAGGCGCAGCTATTCCGAAAGGCTGTGACTGCTGTGTCCGTCAGGAGGATACAGATTATGGAGAAGAGACTGTCAGAATCTTCCGTCCGACCGGACAGTGGCAGAATTACTGTTATCAGGGAGAGAATTTTAAAAATAGAACGGTTCTTTTGAAAAAGGGTGACAAAATCGGATTTATTGAAGCAGGTATACTGGCCAGTATGGGAGTCATAAAAGTGAAGGTTTATCGTCGGGTAAGAGCAGCTGTTCTGACTACCGGAGATGAAGTAATGGCACCCGGAAAAAGATTGATTCCGGGGAAGATTTATGATTGTAATCAGGGACTTCTGGCGGCTCGCATGAAAGAATTTGGTGCAGAACTGGTGGAAGTGGCAGCCATAGAGGATCGCCCGCAGGCTATGACAGCAGCAGGCGAAGTCATGGCTCTGGACTGGGGAATTACATTGCAGTGTGATACCACAGGAAAAGAAGACGCCAGCAGTGTAGGAGTGCGAAGTCACTTTATACATCCGGTACTACCGGAAGCAGATGGCACAACGAAAAACGTATTTCCATGTAAAGTGGAAAGAGTGATTGAGGACGTGTTTTCGTATATCTTGATCGTATCTACGAAAGAAGAAGCCAGGATTCGCGTAGATGTGACGAAAGAACAATGGCAGCAGTACCAAAAGCATATTTCTGGAAATAAGATATGGATTGGGATAGATGAAAAAGATGTGATGTTATTAAAATAAATGAAAGAATCACCGTATCAAGGTTGAGGTAATCTATGATACGGTGATTCTTTCGTGAAAAATGCGAAAAAGCTTTCAATATCCAGTTCCGGTGGTTTAATATGCGGTTGTCAAACATTATTTCGTAAATACTTTCATTCGATCCCTTCTGGCTGCACAGATCAGGGTCAGGTGATATTTTTTTGCAAGATCAATTGCTTCAGAAGTAGGAGAAGCCTTGCTGGAGAGAATTGGAATCCCTGCATGGATGACCTTTAAAGTCATATCAGTTGGTATTCTGCCGCTGGAATATACCATACATTGATGCAGGTCAATATTGTGCCGCAGAGCGTAGCCGATCACTTTATCCAAAGCATTGTGCCGTCCGATATCTTCGCAGGAAAACAGAATGTGATCTTTTTGAGCGAGAATGCAGCTATGTGTGGCAAAGGTAATGCCATGGAGAGGAGAACCATCCGCAAAGGCATCCGCCATATGAAAGATCCATTCTGGTTTCCAGAAAATCGGTGTAAGTGACTGCGGCTCTTTGGATGTAACAAAGTAATCATTTAAAATATGATTGCCGGTACAGCAGGTAGGAGTTACTTCTACAAAGGCATCCGATGAGGATTGTGTGTTGCGTGCCGAATTTTTTAAATAGACTTTTGCACGTTTTCCATATTCACAGATATAGATATGATCTACATCTTCGGAAGACGTGATGATTTGTTCTGTCAGCAATCTTCCAAGAACCAGTTCAGTCAGATGCTGGGGCAGGCAAACAAGTTTCATAGTCAGATGATCATTTATATAGACATCCATCATATGTTCGTTCAATACTTCTTCTTGTTCCGTACGGGATTCTCCATTTCTTCCGATATATTGATATGTTTTTGTCTCTAGCAGAGACAGATTTTGTTATTGTTCGTTAATATACATAATTTCTCCAATTGAAAAAACAATTCTTTTATCATGTTTACTATGTGTTATACTAGATCTAGTATAACGGACATCTCTTTATTTCGAAAGAGTGAATTGAGGGATGAAGGAGGAAATAAAATGGGAAAGATTATGGCGGTAAATATCAGTGAGAAGAAAGGTACACAGAAAAAGAATGTACATAGTGCCAGACTGATGGAAGAATTTGGAATCGAGAAGGACGCCCATGCTGGCAAGTGGCATCGCCAGGTGAGTCTTCTTTCTTATGAAAAAATAGAAGAATTCAAGGCAAAGGGAGCACCGATCGAAGACGGAGCATTTGGAGAAAACCTGATTGTAAGTGGATACGATCTGAAGGCATTGCCGGTTGGCACCAGACTTCGCAGCGGAGAGGTATTATTAGAAGTGACACAGATCGGGAAAAAATGTCATAGTGGATGTGAGATTTATAAAATTATGGGTGACTGTATTATGCCAAGAGAAGGTATCTTTACCAGAGTACTTCATGGTGGCGTATTGACAGAAGGCGATGAAATTGTGATAGAGAAGGCAGCAGGTGAGGCAGATGGAGAATAAGCTGAATCATTTTGATCAGAAGGGTAACGCTGTTATGGTGGATGTGTCCGGAAAGATACCGACATCCAGAACAGCAGTAGCAAAAGGCAAGATTTGTGTCTGTCAGGCTGTGATGGATGCAGTGAAACAGGGGACTGTGAAAAAAGGAGATGTACTTGGAATAGCAAGAGTGGCTGGCATTATGGCGGTAAAACAGACATCTCATCTGATTCCGATGTGTCATCCGCTGATGATTTAGAAGTGTTCGGTAGATTTTGAACTGGATGAAGAAAATCTTGAAATTACGGCAATCTGTACAGCCAAAATGGAAGGTCAGACCGGTGTGGAGATGGAGGCGCTTACTGGTGTGAATGTGGCACTTTTGACAATTTATGACATGTGTAAGGCAATTGACAAGTCCATGGAGCTGACGGACATTCATCTGGTAGAAAAAAGCGGAGGAAAAAGCGGGTTATATCGAAACCCGAAAGAATAGTATGAAGGATAGATTTGGAAGAGAGATTGACTATCTGCGGATATCCATTACAGATCGATGTAATCTCAGGTGCGTCTATTGTATGCCGGAAAATGGAGTTGTGCAGATCCCGCATGAAGAAATTCTGACTTATGATGAGATTACCAGAATCAGCAGATGTATGACTGGTTTAGGTATACGTAAGATCAAACTGACCGGAGGAGAACCGTTAATTAGAAAGAATTGTGCCACACTGGTTCGAATGTTAAAAGAACTTCCTGGCATCGAAAAAGTGACATTAACGACCAATGGTGTATTGCTCGAAGAACAGATAGCAGATCTGGCAGAAGCGGGGCTTGATGATATAAATATCAGTCTGGATACTTTAAATGCAGCAGAGTTTGCAAAGGTAACCAGGAGAGAAAGTCTGGATCGGGTGCTGGAGGGAATCCAGGCGGCATTACAGTATCCGCAGATTGGATTGAAGATTAATTGTGTGCCGGTAGTGGAAGAGCAGGAAAATCTGGTATCGATAGCGAGACTTGCAAAGCAATATCCGATTCATGTTCGTTTCATTGAAATGATGCCGATTGGATATGGAAAGGATTTTCAGTTTCGGGGAGAAAGTGAAATATGCGAAATATTAGAGAAAGCATATGGAAGAATGACTCCAATAAAAGAACGATATGGGAATGGACCGTGTCATTATTATAAAATAGAAGAATTTCAGGGTAAAATAGGATTTATCAGTGCGATGACGCATAAGTTTTGCGACCAGTGTAATCGTGTGCGTATGACAGCAGAAGGATTTTTAAAAGCCTGTCTGCAATATCAGACTGGAACGGATTTGAAGAATTTGATGCGTTCAGGATGCACAGATGATGAACTGACAGAGGCAATACAGAAAGTAATATGGGAAAAACCGGTCAGTCATCATTTTACATCGGAAGAGATTGAGACAGATGAATGTAAATTAATGTCCCAGATAGGAGGATAAGGAATTATGAAAGCTGCGATTATCACATCCAGTGATTCCGGATATGCAGGAGAGAGAGAAGATAAAAGTGGTTCGGTAATCCAGGAAATTTTGGAAGCGAACGATTACGAAGTGGTGCATACCATTCTTTTGCCGGATGACAGAAAGATGCTGGCAGATGAGATGGCTCGTATAGCAGATGAGGGAATAGCAGAGCTGATTGTAACTACGGGTGGAACCGGATTTTCGCCGAGAGACTGTATGCCGGAGGCAACAAAGGATATTATAGAACGTGAAGTGCCGGGGATTCCGGAAGCAATGAGAGCATATAGTATGACGATTACACCAAGAGCTATGCTCAGTCGTGCAGCAGCAGGTATTCGAAAAGGAACACTGATCGTGAATCTGCCGGGAAGCCCGAAAGCAGTCAGAGAAAGTCTGGAATATATTATTCCAGCGCTGGAACATGGATTACAGATCCTGACCGGGGAGGCAACGAACTGTGCCAGAAAATAATCGGAAAATGCAGACTGATATATCTGAATTAGAAAACGGTCAGTTGGCAGAACAGCAATTGCCATCAGATTTTACGCTGGTAGTCCTGGCAGGTGGTGCCAGCAGCCATATGGGAAGGGAGAAGTCAGATCTGCTTTTAGATGGACAGACATTTTTGGAGATACAGATCGGAAAAGGATGTCAGTTGGGAGCAAAACAGATCTTAATTTCTGGATATCGTGGAACACAGTGTGGGGAAGAGATTGTGCCGGATCGAATTTCCGGTCAGGGTCCACTTGGCGGTCTGGAGAGCTGTTTTCGAAGGGCAAAGACAGAAAAATGCCTGGTGCTGGGGGTAGATACGCCGCTGGTACCTGTGGAAGAACTTCAAAATCTGTTGAAGTTCGCAATGGAAAAAGCCGACCAACCGGTGACTATGCTGTGTCATAATGGAAAAGAAGAATCGCTGATAGCGGTATATGATGCCAGACTTTATAAAGAGATCACAGATTTTCTGGAATCAGGAAGATCATCGGTGTATCGTTTTTTAAATACAGTGGGATATTCCCTATACCATACCAGTGCACCGGAAAACTATTTTCAGAATATCAATGATCCGGAAATCTATAAGAAAGTCTGCACGGAATGCGAAATTGCTGATATTTTCACAAAGGAATCCGTTAAACTATAGATTTTTAAATACTGTAGGAATTTTTGTTTGTTATACGGAAATCCAATGAGGGATATTTTCAGAATATTAACGATTCTGATACATATTTAAAGACTGAAGGGTATCTCGTAAAATAGCATAATACAGAAGGCGTATAGGATTATGAAAGGCTTCCAATTAGGTTTTAAATGATTTTTCGGATAATAGCACTTCCATGCAGATCGCATACAGGATCTGCAAACAGGTGGTGTTTCAGACAGAATTCGTCTACAGCTTTGTTACATCCGGAAAACTGGGTACTGTATACGTCATGGATCAGGAGAACTCCGCCGATAGACAGACGTTCATAAAATAGAGGTAATGCAGCAGCAGTTGGAGCATAGAGATCTGCATCTAATGATACGAAACAGAAAGTTTCATCGGTAATATCGGAAAAAGTATCCGGAAACCATCCTTTATGGATGATCACATGTGATGGATCAGGCATGATGCGAAGAACAGAGTCTACATCTGTAGAAGAAAAGTCACCTGTTTTAGCGCGAGACAGATGCCTGGAGGTTTCTACGGCAATATCTTTTTCTGAAAAGCCTTCAAAAGTATCAAAAAGATGTATTTTTCGATCCGGAAAGGCCGTACTGATCAGGCAAGAAAAATCACCCTGGAAAACACCAAGTTCTGCCACATCTCCAGGGATATTTTGTTGATGTATTTGTTCGGCTAAAAGGCGCATAACCGCAACCCGTGCATCAAACATGCGAAGTGCAGAAGGATCACAAAATGAACCGTGATAGCCTAAGTGCTCCATCTGCTGCATCATAGAACCACGCCGCTCTTCATCCAATACACCAAGAATAATCAGATCAGGAAGAAGAGCAGCGGCCTTTGATGGAGAACAGATTGGGATATTACCAATAAATTGTCCATGTTTGCGCGGATCATTATCGGCAAAGCACATGATCTGATAGGAATTTCCAAGAAGTCGGGCAGTCATCTGCCCAATCTGTCCGGCACCGAATATAATAGTTTTGTAGACATGTTTTGTCATCATTTCATAGCAGCCTTTCTTTCAGCTCGAACCTGAATCATTTGTCCCGTGATAGATATTGCGATTTCAGCAGGTGTTTCTGCTTTAATATTAAGTCCCACAGGCGTGATAATACGGTCTAATTCTCGCTCATCGATTCCATACTCTTCTACGAGACGATGAAATACACCAGCTCTTTTGGCGAGACTTCCAATGACGCCGATATAGCATGCAGGTGTGGCAAGAAGTTGTGCCTGCACAATCGTATCATAGGCATGACCTCGTGTCATGACACAGCAATAATCAGCATCTGTGATAGAAATGCTCTGATCCAGATGATCAAAATCGCAAAGGATTGTCTCTGCTGCATCCGGGAAAAGAGCAGGATCTGTAAATTCCGGACGGTCATCCAGAACGATGCAGTGAAAGTCAACACTTGCAAGTATTGGTACCAGCTTTTGTGAAACATGCCCGCCTCCAAATACATAGACAGTTCCGGATGTACCGATTTGTTCTGTAAATAGGTCACAGGTTTCAATGCGATGACGGCATGGTCTTGCAGATAAGGAAGATAAGATGGAAGAAGGAACATCAACATTTCCAGTCAATCCATAGGATGCACTGTAAAGACTCATACCGGATGTAGCATGAAGATCACAGATCAGCCAGAAATCTTTTCGTTCTTTATATAATGTTTCAGCAGTTACTGCAAGTTCCATAATAATAGGGTCATTATGGTCCAGATACTGGAAAAATACGGTAACATCACCACCACAAATCATACCGATATTTTCAACATCTTTGCGATTCAACCGGAATTCATGTTCACAGGATTCTTTCTTTTCAAGAATATCAAGCGCCATAAGCTCTGCACGATATTCGACAGAACCTCCGCCTATGGTTCCGGCAACTCGGCCTTTTTTTCCAACCAACATACGGGAACCGGCACCTCTTGGCGTCGATCCTGAGGAAGCAACGATGGATGCAAGCACAAGGTCGTTTTCTTTTTGAAATTCTTGTTGTATGATCTGAAATAAAGTTCTCATATATAAAACACCTCCTGTAATTTTCTATAAGTCATATCGTCATGTGACAGATGGTCTGTATCATATTTTGCAGATCAAGAGCCTGTTTAAGCTGTCGTTCATGAGATTTCAAAGCTTCGGGACTGTTACATTTACACAGACTTTCCGCAAATCGTTTTTCGATGGTTACACGTTCGGTTTCCTGAATCAGTTTATCTGATAAAAAGACGATAGCCGCTTCATTCAGAATTGTCTTCTGCAAACCATGATGTTGTGAAATAATCTGACTGATTTCAGTATAGCCTAATTGTAAGAAAAGATCACCACCTGTTTTGGTGTGATGTTTTTGAAGTCTGGCAATATCATGAAGGAGTGCTCCGGAGCGAATCAGTTTTTTATTAAAAAAGTAACCATGAGATTCCAGCAGATCGCAGAAATGGCAAGCCAATTCAGTCACTGCATCACTGTGCGCCTGTACATGATGAGGAAGAGACACCGAATCGCGAAGCATCCGGCATAGTTCGTCATGCAAGTCAGGATGAGGCAGCAGGTAAGTCGAATCAGATAAGGTAACATGATCGTTATCGTCTGCGTTCAGATGATAATAGGAACCACATGGAAGACGAAAATACTGTCTGGCATGCTGTTTTGAATCAAGAAAATACAGATAAGAAGAAATTACATCTGTATGAGCAACAATCGCAATATCACCCTCAGAAGAACGAAGAATCTCATAAATTGCCTGCGAAAAACGCATGCCAGATGCGAAAGGAGTTTCTGCTCCTGGAATCGGGTAATCAGGATTCATTCCACGTGCTTCATATATGTCCGGCCATCTTTTGCGTATCTCATCAAATGAAAGACCATCCCATTCTCCCAGATTTCGTTCTGTTAAATCTGAGATAGTGATATGTGGAAGATCAGGTGTGATATGTGCAGCCGTTTCCATAGCTCTTGACAAAGGACTGCAGTAAACAGCAGTTATTTTATCATCCAGTTCTCCGTGAAGAAGGACTGACTGCAGATGTCCAAGCATAGATAAAGAAAAATCAGTCTGACCGATACAGTAAGAATGTTCATCTGGATATTGTGGTTTTCCGTGTCGAATAAGATAAAGATTACGCATTGAAAAATCCTCTGAAACACTTTTCAAATATTGCTTCGGAACAGGTACGTGTTTCCTCTGAAAAACGGGCATATCGCTTCAAAAATTCTTCTCCGTATGGTGTCAGCTCACTGTGACTGCCCTTTACACCGCCCTGACTTCGAATAATCAGCGGTTCATGAAGCTGAGATTCTAATGTATGGATCAGATTCCAGCTGGTGGAGTAGGAAATGTGCATGCGTTCGCAGGCATCACGAACAGATCCTGTTTCATGAATCAGTGTAAGCAGCGAATAAAGCTGTTCATCAAAGAAGACCTTTTCCCGTGCCAGCTGAATCTGAATCTCTGAACGGATCAGACTTTGATTGTGTGCACGAAGAAGTTCTACATAATCCTCTGGTGTATCCGCATCATGAATGATTCCAGGATCTTCTACATTTAAACAATACATGGGAGTTCCACAATGTTCTACAGCACCCTTCAGACCAGTGTTTCCATCATTGCTTAAAATGGACTCAATTAATGAGGAACGAATCAGGATCGGATGACCTGGAGTTCCGTTACAGACCGGAGTGACAAGAGGCTGTCCAAGAGAAAGCATTTGTGTAACGGTATGTGCTGTGAATAGTGGAACATCTACAGGTGTAAAGAGTACCGTATCCACTTTGTCTTTTAAATATTCCAGTCCAATCCTGACAGAATCAAACATATGAGTAGTTTCATAGTCCTCATTTCGAAGAAAAATAACATGATTGGAAGCAAGGTGGCGTTCCAGAGCATCCGCATTATATCCGGTTACCACCACTATTTTAGAGATTCCGGCCTGCCGGAAGTTATTAATCACACGCTGCGCGATGGAAATGGATCCAAGCTGAAGCATGGGCTTGAAGTCTCCCATTCGTGACGATTTCCCTGCAGCTACGATGAGAGCACCTGTCTGCATCATAGATACCTCCTAAAAATAACATTGTACAAATTTGATATTATTATAGCATGAAAAGTGAGGATAAATAGTAAAATTTTTAAATAAAGTAATAAAAACAATATAAAAAAGGACGAAAATAGCCAACTAATAATTATTTACAATTTGTAAAACTGTACAAAATTATGATAACATGAAATTATACAAAATAATGTAAACAGGAGAACGTTTCCATGGATAAGATTTTTGAAATTACCGCAAAAGAAGTTACGATACAGGTAAAAGATGAGCGCACAGGAGAGCAATACAGTCGGACACTTCCGATTGATTATTATGAGAATGCGAATGTTTTAAAACTCAGCGGTGAGAATCTGGACGGAAGCAGCTCTTCCATTGTTTTCTATTCTGTCAGAGGAATGGAAAGACTTAAAGATCTGACGGGTAAGGGAGTCGATCATGATCCATGCGGAACACATAAGTCAGAAGATTTGTAACATCGGAACGTGTATTTTTTAAAGGAGGAATGAAACATGATTAAAAAGACATTGAAGATCAATGGTGTGGAGCGAATCCTTATTCTTGATAAGGATGAGACACTGGCTCAGGTACTTCGTGAGCATCTTCTTCTTACAGGATGTAAGATCGGTTGTGGAGAAGGTCATTGCGGAGCATGTAATGTTATTATGAACGGAAAAGTTACAAGATCCTGTATTTACAAGATGAGCCGTGTTCCGGACAATGCAGAGATCACAACAATCGAGGGTGTGGGAACAATTTCTGATATGCATCCGATACAGGTTGCATGGATGGCATATGGATGTGCACAGTGTGGTTTCTGTTCACCAGGTTTTATTATTTCAGCAAAGGTTCTTCTCGATAATAATCCGAGCCCTACCCGTGAAGAAGTGAGGGACTGGTTTAACAAGCAGCGTAATCTCTGTCGTTGTACAGGTTACAAGCCGCTTATCGATGCGACCATGGCGGCAGCAGCAGTTATGCGTGGCGAGATGACTAAAGAAGACCTCGTATTCAAGCAGACAGGTGATTCTATCGTCGGTACAAACTATATCCGTCCATCAGCAGCACAGAAGGTAACAGGTACCTGGGATTTCGGTGCAGATGATGCATTAAAGATGCCGGAGGGAACTCTTCGTCTTGCACTTACACAGGCCAAGGTTTCTCACGCAAATATTCTCAGTATCGATACAACAGAAGCAGAGAGTATGCCGGGAGTTGTTCGTGTTATTACAGCGAAGGACATTAAGGCAGCAGGCGGAACCAACAAGATCAATGGTCTTGTAATGCTTCCGAAACACAATAAGACAGACGGATTTGAGCGTCCTGTACTCTGCGACGAAAAGATCTTTCAGTTTGGTGATGCGATTGCGATCGTAGCTGCCGACACAGAAGAGCATGCACGTGCAGCAGCAGATGCAGTTAAGGTGGAGATCGAAGAACTTCCTGCATATATGAACGCAATGGATGCAATCGCACCGGATGCAGCAGAGATCCATCCTGGTACTCCAAACGCATTTTTTGAGACAAACTGTATCAAGGGACCGGACTTTGACTGGGACAGCATTCCGGATTCACAGCAGGTTGAGATCGAGTCCTACTGTTCACGCCAGCCTCATCTTCACCTTGAGCCGGACTGTGGTTATGGATATATTGATGAAGACGGTATGATAACAGTGCATTCCAAATCTATCGGTATACATCTTCATATGCCTATGATCGCAGATGGTATCGGTGTACCAATGGAAAACTTAAGACTTGTTCAGAACCATGCAGGCGGAACATTTGGTTACAAGTTCTCACCGACAAATGAGGCTCTGATTGGTGCAGCTGTTAAGATTCTGGAACGTCCGGTATCGCTGGTATTTAATCAGTTCCAGAACATTACTTATACAGGAAAGAGATCTCCTGCATTTATGAATATTAAGCTTGCAGCAGATGAAAATGGTAAACTCTTAGCACTTTGGGGTAACAACTATGTAGATCACGGTCCATATTCAGAATTTGGCGATCTGCTTACCATGAGACTTTCTCAGTTTACAGGCGCAGGTTATGGAATTAATTCTATTCGTAATAAATCAACAACCGTATTTACAAACCATGCATGGGGCTCCGCATTCCGTGCTTATGGTTCACCACAGTCTTATATGGGATCTGAGATTGCAATTGACGTGCTGGCAGCTAAGATGGGAATCGATCCGTTTGATATCCGTGAAATGAACTGCTATAAAGAATCAGAGGGCACTACCATCCCGACAGGTTATCCACCGGAGGTATATTGTGAGGAAGATTTGTTTAAGAAAGCACGTCCATTGTATGAAGCGGCGAAAAAACGTGTTGCCGAAAAGAATGCAGCTTCTGACGGAAAGATGAAATATGGTATCGGTGTATCTCTTGGAGTATACGGTTGTGGTCTTGATGGTGTTGATACATCAAATGCATTTGCAGAATTAAATCCGGATGGAACCGTTACGATGTATGCTGCATGGGAAGATCATGGACAGGGGGCTGATATGGGTGTTCTTGTATCATCTCATGAAACACTGCGTCAGGCAGGAATCAGACCGGAACAGATTAAACTGGTTATGAATGATACGAAGACATGTCCGAATGCAGGACCTGCAGGAGGATCACGCTCACAGGTTATGTCAGGTAATGCATGTCGTCTGGCTGCAGAAAATCTTGTAGCAGCAATGAAGAAAGAAGACGGAACATTCCGTACTTATGATGAGATGGTAGCAGAAGGGCTTGCAACAAAATATGAAGGTAACTGGGTAACTACATTCTGTGCAGATCATCCGATCGATCAGGATACCGCACAGGGCGATCCATTTGCAACTTATATGTATACTATCTTCCTGCCGGAAGTTGCTGTTAATACAGAAACAGGTAAAGTTACCGTTGAGAAATTTACTTGCGTAGCTGACGTAGGTACGATCATGAACAGACTTCTTGTAGAAGGTAATTTCTATGGTGGTCTTGTACAGGGTATCGGTCTTGCTCTTTCGGAAGATTTTGAAGATTTGAACCATGACACCACTTTGAAGAATTGTGGTATTCCATATCCAAAGGATGCTCCGGATGATATTGAACTTCACTTCAATGAAACATATCGTCCAAGTGGTCCTTACGGTGCGGCTGGTTGTGGTGAGGCTCCACTGGATGCTCCACATCCTGCAATCCTGAATGCAATCTTTAATGCGACAGGTGCACGTATTACACGTATCCCTGCCCGTCCGGAAAGGGTTCTTGCAGCATTAAAAGAACTTGAGAAATAAGCTTAATTCATAATGTGGTTGGAGTAAGAGCTGCCAACTGTGATATAATCAGGGGAGACGGGAAACTGCCTCCCCTTTACAGACGAAAGGAGTAGCAGGTTATGACATACATACAGGAGAGAGGTTCTACTCACGTTTATCATGTAAATCGAATGTCAAAAGAAGAGATGGATCATATGATCAGTCTCTGCGTCCATGAACAGCCGGCCTACTGTGTTGCAGCCTGTCCTTTCAAAATGGATACAAAAGAGATGCTGTATTATGCTGCAAAAGGAAATTTTAAGAAAGCGTTGGCAATTTATGAGAAAATTACACCATTTCCAATGATTCTCTGTGATGGATGTACGGCACCTTGCGAAGATAATTGCAAGCTTTGTGAACTTGGTGATGGTGTCTCCATACGAGAAGTAGAACGTGCGATTGTCCGGTATGGAGAACCGGGAAGACGAAGCAGTGTATTTCGCATGAGAAAGAAGAAAAGGGCAGCAATCTTTGGTTCTGGATTATTTCCACTGTTTCTTGCAGGGGAACTGGAAAAGAAAATGTATCCTACGACAATTTATTGTAAGGAAGAAGATTATGAAAGCTATATTGCAGCGGCAGCCGGACATCTTTTGGAATCAGACCGCAGCAATGAAGCGAAACGTCTGAAATCTATGGATCTTTCTTTTGAATTTGGATGCAGTTTGAATCTTTCGTTTATCAGAGAAAAAATGGAACTGGCAGATGTGGTATGCGCATCAGAAGAAGTGGCAAAAATGTTAGCTCCGGAAGAAGCAGCAGATGTCGAGATTATGTTAAGAGAACAGGCAAAGATTGTCAGCGGACCTGCGGAATCTGTGATGGATGCGGCTTTTGCCGCAAAGCGGGCAGCTTTGACAGTGGATCTTCTGGTACAGAATTTATCGCCGCACAGCAACAGAGGCAGTGAAGGAGCAGTGACTACCAAGCTTTATACGAACATGGAAGGAATCCATGGATCGAATAAGATTTTCTGTGGTCAGGATGGGTATTCAAAAGAAGAAGCTGTAGAAGAAGCAAAACGATGTATTCAGTGTCATTGTGACGAATGCATGAAAGGCTGTGTGTATTTAAGTGAATATCAAAAACATCCGGGTTTATTAGCCCGTGAGATCTATAATAATACGCAGATTATCATGGGAGATCATCCGATGAACAAACCGATGAATGCCTGTGCCCTCTGTGGACAGTGTACGGTGATCTGTCCGAATGGATTTGATATGAGTCAGGTGTGCAAGTCAGCAAGAGAAAATATGGTATCTACAGATAAGATGCCGCTGGCGCCACATGAATTTGCACTGATGGACATGTTATTTTCAAATTCAGAGGCTTTTTTGAGCAGACTCCAGCCGGGATATGAAACTTGCAGATATGTATTTTTCCCAGGCTGTCAGGCAGGTGCGATAGCGCCGGATGTGGTTATGCAGGCATACGAAGATTTAAGTAATCGGGTAGATGGAGGTGTTGCTCTGATGCTAGGATGCTGTGGTGCAATCAGCGAATGGGCAGGCCGCTATGAAATGACAGAAAAAGTAAATGAGCAGCTGAAACAGGAACTAGCCAAGCTTGGTGATCCGATCATCATAGCAGGTTGTCCAACCTGTATGAAGCAGCTAAAAGAAAGTATTGGAGCGCATGTTATAGGAATCTGGGAAATTTTGAAAGAAATCGGACTTCCACAGCAGGCAAAAGGACTGGAGATACCGGTTGCCATACATGATGCCTGTGGTGCCAGAGGGGATGCACAGACACAGGATATTATAAGAGAACTTTTGTTGGATATGGGATGTACCGTTGAAGATACAGAATATTCCAGAGATTTGTCTCCATGTTGTGGATATGGAGGTCTGACGGCATATGCCAATAAAGATATGGCAGCGAAAATGACAGAAAAGTGTCTGGAACGTTCCGATGCACCATATATTACATACTGCATGGCATGCAGAGACCGATTTGCCAGAGAGGGAAGAGAATCCCGACATATACTTGAACTTCTGTATGGGGCAAATGCCAGCAATATGCCTGATATCAGTGAGAAACGCTACAACAGGCTCATATTGAAACAAACACTTTTAAAAAACATCTGGAATGAGGAACCGATCATGGAGAAAAAAGACTATACCGTTGCCTATACAGAAGAGGCAATCCATATGATGGATGAGCGCATGATACTGAAAAGTGATGTGGAACGTGTGTTATCAGATTACAGAGAAAATCAGGAGGCAATCCTAGATGAAGAAACAAAAGAACTGGTGACAAGAAGCAGACTGGGAAATGTCACATTCTGGGTGCGGTTTGTGGAAACAGAAGACGGATATCTGGTACACAGAGCATACAGTCATCGAATGAATATTATGAAAAGGGTGGGACAGTAATGGCAGTAGAAAGAACATATTATACGATTGATCCGGAAGGAAAGCTGACCTGCATGAAATGTAAGGTTCCTCTTGTAAAAGGAAAAGCAAAATTTATGTATCTGGAAAATGGGTTTCCTGTGGAAATGCCTGTCTGTCCAAAGTGTGGGTTTGTGTATGTTCCGGAAGAACTCGCACTTGGAAAAGTGCTCGCGGTGGAGCGTGCACTGGAGGATAAATAGATGAACAGGCATCCGGGAGGGGAAGCGCAGACGCTTCATCTTCTGGAGAACATAGAATGGAAAAAAGAAATGAAAGCACTGGATCTTGGAGCAGGAGAAGGAGACACGGTTCGAATCCTGAAATCATTTGGGCTGGAAGCACATGGCGTGGATCTTTTCCCACGGGGCAGTGATGTGGAAATTGGCGATTTTCTGCATTTGCAGTATTCATCAGACAGTATAGATCTTTGCATCAGCCAGTGTGCATTTTTTGTCAGCAGAGATCAGAAAAATGCACTATCTGAATGCTGGCGCGTTTTGAAAAAGGGAGGTTTTCTTTTATTGTCAGATCTTGATACCGGAAATCTTTTGAAAATGGCAGAACAGACAGGATTTACCATTCTCCGGCAGGAGGATCAGACGTTACTTTGGCGGGAATATTATCTGGAAGCAATCTGGAATGATTCGTTCTGCTGCGAAGAGTATAAGCTTCTGCAGAAAGAATATAAAGGAAAGAAGCTGCGCTATACCATGTTGGTTGGCAGAAAGGAGTAGCACATGGATCTTTATGAAAGAATCATAGAACTTAGCAGTATGGGTTATCATTGCTCACAAATGGTTATGATTATGACACTGGAAGCCATAGGTGAGGAAAATCCACAGCTTGTAAAGGCTCTGGGAGGTCTTGGCGGTGGGATCGGTTACTGTGGAGATACCTGTGGCTGCCTAACAGGAGGAGCCTGTGCGATAGGTTTGTTCCTTGGCAATCTGGCTCCGCAGGAGAAAGAAGATATACAGATGAAACCGGCTGTGCAGGAATTATATCAGTGGTTCCATAAGAAGACCGAAGAAGAATTTGGTGCTTTTTATTGTAAGGATATCACTTCTAATTTGGATTGGGGAGTGATTATGGAGCAATGTCCTGCGCTGATTGCAGATACTTATACGAAAGTGATAGAAATACTGACAGAACGGGGAATATTGGAACTATGATTACGCTGGGTAAAACAAAAAGTGTATGCCCGATATGTATGAAAGTACTTACGGCTAAAAAATGTATCGGTGAAGATGGCATTTATCTGGTGAAAGAATGTGATATCCACGGAAAGTTTCAGACACTGATCTGGGAAGGAACGGCAGCAGAGTATCTTTCCTGGGGAAGAGAAAACCTGTCTGCGGAGACTCCGGTAAATCCCAAAATCAAAGAGAAATCCTGCCCGGATAATTGTGGACTCTGTGAGGAGCACGAACGAAAAGGCTGTTGTATGATACTGGAAGTGACAAAGCGCTGCAATATGCACTGCCCGGTCTGCTTTGCTTCGGCAGGAGAATGTCTGGAAAACGGTGATCTTTCAATTGATGAAATAGAAAAGCAATATGATTTTCTGATGGATCATGGAGGACCATTCAATATTCAGCTCTCAGGTGGAGAACCAACCATGCGGGAGGATCTTCCGGAGATCATACATATGGGTAGAGAAAAAGGGTTTACATTTTTTCAATTGAATACCAATGGAATCCGTCTTGCGCAGGAAGCAGGATATGCCAGAAAACTAAAAAAAGCAGGACTGAATACAGTATTTCTTCAGTTTGACGGTGTCACAGATGATGTGTATCAGACATTGCGCGGACGCTCTATGATAGAACTGAAAGAAAAGGCTGTGTTAAACTGTTCGGAAGCGGAACTGGGAATTGCCCTGGTACCTGTCATTGCGCCAGGAGTAAATGACATGCAGGTTGGAGATATTCTGAAGTTTGCGATGGATCATATGCCATTTGTAAGAGGAGTACATTTCCAGCCGATCAGCTATTTTGGCAGATGTTCTCAGCAGCGTCCACAAGCTCCGATTACCATACCAAAGATGTTGAAGCTGATCGAGGAACAGACTGACGGGCTTATGAAAAGCAAGGATTTCGCCGGTGGTGGAGCAGAGAATCCATACTGTTCTTTTCATGCAAGTTATCTGAAAAAAGGTGAGAGGGAACTGAAACTTTTGGAAAAGAAATCAGGCAGAGGATGTTGTTGTACTACCAGCGATAATTCCAGACAGTATGTGGAAAATCAGTGGAGCTATAGCACAAAAAAATTTGATGATGGAGAAATGACACAGACAGATGCGCTGGATGAATTCCTGATCCGGGTTCATAATGAAACTTTTGCAGTATCAGGGATGATTTTTCAGGATGCATGGAATCTGGATCTTGAACGTCTGAAAAGATGTTATATCTGCGAGGTGGATTCTGATTATGGAATGGTGCCGTTTTGTGCATATAATCTGACGAATTCGAAAGGAATATATTTATACAGAAAGTGAAACGATCGAATATAGATGCAATGATCTGTAAGCAGGAAGGTATTACAGAGATTACAAGAGATGAAATACACAGAATACAGCTGGAGAAATTAAATATTGTACTGAAGAGAGAGAAAGAACGAGAGGGTTTTTACCGAGATTTGCCGGAAAGACTGGAAAGCCTGATAGATTTGAGAAGCCTTCCTTTTACGACAGAAACAGATCTGGCACGAGATGGAGGCAGGATGCTGCTTTGCTCCCAGGGGGAAGTCCAGAAAGTGATATCAGAACAGACAAGCGGAACTACCGGTGCCGGTAAACGTGTATTCTATACAGAGGGAGACTGTGAACACACCATAGAACTTTTTATGGCAGGTCTGGGTGAATTTATTTATCCTGGAAGTATAACGATGGTGGCTATGCCATTTTCAGGTCCTTTTGGATTAGGAGAACTGATCGCGGAGGCAATCAGACGTCTGGGAGCAAAACCTCTTTCAACCGGGACAGGAAGAACTTATGGCGAACTGAACAGGATTCTGGAAGAGGAGCAGCCGGATACGTATGTGGGAATGCCGACGGCATTGCTTTCCATGCTTCGAATGTGCGGAAAAGGCAGTATAAAAAGAGCACTGGTATCCGGAGATGCCTGTCCGAAAACTGTCATGAAAGCAATCGAAGAAATTCTGCAAACACGACTTTGGCCGCACTATGGTTCTAGAGAGATGGGGCTTGGAGGTGCCATTTGCTGCACGGCGCATGAGGGCATGCATATGCGGGAAAACCATTGTATTACAGAGATTATAGATGAGAACGGAAATGTGCTGCCGGACGGTAAATGGGGAGAACTGGTGATTACAACCATTGGAATGGAAGCACAGCCGTTGATTCGATATCGAACCGGTGACTGGTCAAGGATCATTCCAGGAAGATGCCTCTGTGGAAGTGAAATAAAACGCCTGGACTTTGTAAAGCGGATGGATCCATTGGGAAGTATCAGAGAGATGGATGAATTACTGTTTGAGATTCCGGAACTGGTAGATTATTGTGTGAAAATTGTAGATGGAAAAAAGGAAATTACAGCGCTTTTTACATCGGACAATGGAGAAGAACGAATCAGGAGTGTTTTGGAAGAGAAGGATATTTGTTCATGGAACTGCAAAAAAGCAAAGTGGGAAGATGGGGCGCTGTATCCTGGCAAACGAGTTACAAGGCAGTGATTTCGTGGTATCATGGAATCACTGCCTTGCCTGTTATTCAGGATAGTATGGACAATCTTCCTGGATACATTCGCGATTATCTTCGCAGTATTTACACGTTATAGAAGACAACGGAATGTTTACAGAACAAAACTGACTGTAAAAATGAACGGCTTCTTCAATGGCAATTCTGCTGGTACGTTTGCAGCAGCGAGGTCCACCAACATCTGCCAGTCTGGATAAAATAATGGAAACAAGTTTTTGAGGAAACGGCCATGCATCTTTGTGAAGTGGACTGGATCCAGTCATAACGGACATGAAAATACCGGCTCCGGCAGCAGCTCCACAGACACCCCAGTAACCACAGGTACCACCCGGAACCTGCTTCGCTCTTTTACAGATTTCAGATAGTGCAGCATTGTAATCCATATGTTCTCCATTATTGCGAAACGCTGTCAGAAGAACACATGGGACAATTGCATGATGCTCCGGTCCATGCATATGTACAGATGGAAGATCCATAATTTTTTCCAGAAGAAGCAAAGCATCTTTTTCTGTACTGTCTCTGAGTGTCGTGATTACCGGAGCATATGTGCCATAGCTGTGACAGGCATCACAGATAAAGTGACCATTTTCACAGACCGCATTGGTTAATTGCTCTTTATGGCAGATGCTGCACGTCTGAATAGAGCTTTCAGCACGATACGTAATAGGAGCACCACAAATCAGACATCCGGAAAAATGTTCCGCTTCACCGCAACAACAGGAATTATTCGTATGATCCATTTGATTCACCTCCGGAGAATTTATTTTAATAGTGTTAATGATGTAAAAAGTATAACATAAAATGAAAAAGTAATGATAAAGTATCTTGACAATCATGTTACTTTGGGTATATGATTTGATCCAATAAAGGGGAGTAACCTGCGCTTAACAAATTGCGTTTGTGATGTTGTCAGTACGGTGGAAGCATCCGGTATCATAAGGAAATGGTGAGACTTTTATTGCATTTTTTATTATGCAATGAAGGTCTTTTTTTTTTATATTTTTTTCAAAGAGGTCTTTCATTGCATAAGAAATTCAGGTAGTAAATACTTAGAAACGATGAGGCGGAAGTGATGAAGGAAATTTATCAGCAGACGGTAGAAGAGGTTCTTGAAAGGGTGAATGGCAAGAAATCTGGGCTTACAAGTGAACAGGTGAAAAGATCCAGAGAAAAGTGTGGGTGGAATGAACTTACAGAAGGAAAGAAGAAAGGTATCCTGCAGATTTTCTTTGAAGGAGCTGTCTATTTCCCGACAGCTCCTTTTCTTGTATTCATTCGGCTGATACAAAGCGACAAAGCCGGCACAATATCATAAGTAATATATAAAACTCTGATGTACATGTGATTAAAAAGAATCAATCATATGCATTAGCCGCTCATGAAAAATATCTCTTTCTTCGTAAATTTTTTCTAACTCTTTTTCAGTAAACAATGCATAGGCGCTATCAGGAACAGCTGTTAATCCATCACAGGTAAATGGTATACGTCGCCCACCTCTGAAAATGGCTGCTTCCCAGTACTTTTTTCTAAAATATTTAATTATTCCCATGTAGTACCATCTCTTTCCCATATTTGTTATTGACGTTCTGGCAAATAAAATACTTCTGTTCTTACTATATTATCATCAAAATCCATTTCTACATAATAATCTCGGACAAAATATGATCTCCAGTAATCATGTAGTGAGTAAATTTCCAATGTTTTGAAATCAACAATGCACAATGGAATGTCAGAGTTAACAGAGCATACCTTGGCAAATGAAATAGAAGCTCCACATGAGATTTTAAGAAAATAGGCAAGTCAAATTCCAGTTGATATTTCACATATTTTAGGAAATTTAATAACTGTTATATTTGATTATCAAATTCTTCGCAAACCCTTGAAAATACTAAGTTTGTAGCAAGTGAACTTTCCCTTACTCTTTCCCTTGTGTTACATTTTCCCATTGCTTTTCATGAACCTTAATATGGGAAAAATTAAGGGAAAGAAAATTTCATAACACAATATAACATATAACAATAACGACATGGTGAACTGATTGAAATGTTTTCGATATTTAACTCTGTAACTGATTATCAAAAGAAAATGGAGATAAGATACGATGAGAACAATTTATGCAGAATATAATATAAACCACGATAGTATTGATGTTTACACAAGTGCTGGATATATGCTTCGCATTGATTGCTGGGAAGCTGAAAAAAATTTAAAAACCACATATGGATCAGAATGTGCGCTTACTTCATTGGCTGTGGATGAGCCTTTGGAATATGCAAGATTATATCTTGATGGCAATTTACAGATGTGGGTGGATACAGAAGATTCATTAGAACTTTATTAAGCAAGAAGTGAGATAGTGTTGTAGGGAGTTTCCTGTAGTTAAAGATACCACACCCGATATGATGAACCCACGCTTCTACACTACCAGCTATGATAAAAGAAAGGACAGCAATTTGACACTGCTGTCCTTTCTTTTATAAAATTGCAGTACACAGAAAAAAGCTGTAAAATGAAAAATATATTTGTCCTTGTAACAATTCTCGGACATTTGCCTGTTATACTATCTGCAAAAAGAAAAGGAAGTGATAATATGAAGCATATTTTAATTGTCGAAGATGATAATCTTTTGAATAAAACGCTTACTTATAATTTGGAATTGGACGGTTACACAATAACTTCTGTTCTGAATGCAAGGACAGCCGCTGAATCATTAAAAACAAACATTTTTGATTTGGTATTGCTGGATATAAATTTACCAGACGGAAATGGTTATGACCTATGCCGTCTTATCAAGCCAGAGCATCCTGATACAGTAGTTATATTTCTAACTGCCAACGATCAGGAAAGCAATCAGATACGGGGATATGAAGCTGGTGCAGTGGATTATATCACGAAACCTTTTTCGATTAGTGCTTTGCAGCGAAAAATCAAAGCCATGTTCGCTATGTTGGAGCATCACAAACCAGCTAAGGATATTTACGAGGATGGTAGCTTGTTTCTGGATTTTTCGGAACAATTTGCAAGTTTGAACGGGAAACCATTAGCACTTTCTGCGATGGAATATAAAATGTTGAACCTATTTCTTAAAAATCCGAAGCAGGTACTTACTCGCCAACAATTTTTAGAAAAACTGTGGGATGTTGATGAAAAATATGTAGATGAACATACCCTTACTACTTCTATCAGCCGTATTCGCAGTAAGATTGAAGCGGATGGCGACACATATATCAAAACGGTTTATGGTATGGGGTATCAATGGACAGGAGGCGAAAAGAAATGAATCTGAATAACCTTTCTGCTAAGAAAATTTGTAGACTGGTTAGTGCTGGCATGGTTTTCTCTATGCTGGTAATTACCGGTATTTTCGGCGGTATAATGCAGGATATACGAATTTTTATAGTGGGTGGAACATTGACACTCTGTGCGTTTTTCTGGATTTGGCTATTGGTGCTGATTTTTGGAAAACGCCTTTCTCATTTTACTTCTAATTTGTGCCGGACGCTGGACAACATGATTGATGGAAACGAGGAATTACAAAAGTCAAATGATAGTGAAACTCTTTTTGCCCGTATCAACCACCGCTTAATTCGGTTGTATGAGATTATGCAGAAAAACCGGCACAAGGTAGACATGGAACGACAGGAGCTTCAAATGCTGATTTCTGATATTTCACATCAAGTTAAAACGCCTGTCAGCAATTTGCAAATGGTAACGGACACACTTTTAACAAAGCCTGTTTCAGAAGAAGAACGGATGGACTTTTTACAAGGCATACGTAGTCAGACTGATAAACTGGATTTTCTGTTCCAAGCACTGGTTAAAACGTCCCGGTTGGAAACCGGAGCAATACGATTAGAAAAGAAAGACAGCAGCTTATTCCATACGCTTGCACAAGCCATGAGCAGTATTGTATATGCCGCAGAGAAAAAAGAAATTGCTGTATCCGTGGATTGCCCGGAAAATTTGATAATCTCCCATGACAGCAAGTGGACAAGCGAAGCCCTTTTCAATCTGCTGGACAATGCAGTAAAATACACTCCGTCAGGTGGAAAGATTTCTGTATCAGTGGTTCAGTGGGAAATGTACGTAGAGGTCAAAGTGACCGACACCGGCAAGGGCATTTCAGAAAGCAATCAGGCTGCCATCTTCCGGCGCTTCTATCGTGAGGAAGAAGTACACGATCAACAGGGTGTGGGAATAGGTTTGTATTTGGCTCGTGAGATTGTAACAAGGCAAGGGGGCTATATCAAGGTTGTTTCAGAGCTGAGGCAAGGCTCAGAATTTTCTATTATGCTTCCTGTAAGGTAAGATATAACCACTTTTTTTGAAATGTCCGAGCGTTGTAACATTTCACTCTGATTTTCGATAAAAATTTTTTCTATCTCGGACATTTGTGTAACATTTGTGGTTTACAATGGCTTTATCAACAGATAGAAAGCCTTGAAAGGAGCATTTGAATATGAGCATTTTACAAACAATCGACTTAAAGAAGTATTACGGCACAGAACCAAATATTACTCGTGCCCTTAATGGTGTAAATTTTACTGTGGAACAGGGAGAATTTGTTGCCGTAGTTGGAACTTCCGGCAGCGGTAAGTCTACATTGCTTCACATGATGGGAGGACTTGATACCCCCACTTCCGGCAGCGTGATTGTACGGGGAGAAGAACTCGCAAAAAAGAATGATGATGAATTGACAATTTTCCGCCGTCGTAACATCGGATTTATCTTCCAAAATTATAATCTGGTTCCGATTTTGAATGTATATGAAAATATCGTCCTGCCTGTGGAACTGGATGGCGATACAGTAGACCAGAAATTTATGGACGAAGTTGTGTATATGTTGGCTTTAGAAGATAAACTGGAAAATATGCCGAACAATCTTTCAGGCGGTCAACAGCAACGTGTAGCGATTGCACGAGCTTTAATTACGAAGCCTGCGATTATCCTTGCTGATGAACCGACCGGAAATCTTGATAGCAAGACCAGTGCAGATGTGTTAGGGCTTTTGAAGCATACCAGCGGAGAATTTAATCAGACCATTGTAATGATTACTCACAACAACGAGATCGCTCAACTCGCAGACCGCATTGTACGGATTGAAGATGGTAAAATTGTTGGCTAAAGGAGGTGGGAATTATGAATTATCCTTTTGAAAATGATACCAGTGCAGTAATTAAAAAATTAGCACGAAAAAGTGTGCGTTTTGATAAGAAGAAAAACTTATTTTGCCTTTCGGCAATTATTGTAGCCGTTGCTATGATAATGATGTCGTTGCTCACAGTGCAAAATATCATTTATCAAAATCAGAAAGAAATCGAAGGATTACATCAAGGGATTTTCTTTGACATTACGCAGGACAGTAAAGAAAAGTTGTTAGCAAACGAAGAAGTAAAAAGTGTAGGACTTTCCTGTAATATCAAAACAGTGAAAGAAAATTCTAAAGAACTGTCTCTGATTTATTATGATGATGACATGCTTAGTTTGATTCCTGCCTTTGACGGAAAATATCCAGAGAAAGCAAGTGAAATTGCTGTTACAGATGCCTTTTTTGCCAGTGAAAATAAGTCTCCGGAAATCAACGCCATAGTTCAGTTGAATCTGGATGGTACTTTGAAGAATTATACTATTGTTGGTATTTATCATGATAAAACTTCTACCGCTTATCCTGTTTTTGTTTCACTTGAAAAATGCCGGGAATTACGTGGAAATAACCTGCTTAATGGATATGTTTGGCTTGAAAATGCAGATACCCTTACAAAAGACGAAGCAACAGAAATATTATCTCAAATTTCAGAGGAGACTGGACTGAATAATTGGACAGTCAGCAGTTACTATGATTATGTAAATACAACTTTGTCCTTCAGTAATTATGCGGTATATGGTGTAGTTGCTGCCATTTTGTTTTTAGCTGCCGCACTTGTAATTTACAGCATTTTCTATATTTCGGTTGGACAAAAAGTTGCTGAGTTCGGACAGCTTCGGACAATAGGGGCAAGTAAAAAGCAAATTTATAAAATAGTTCTTAAACAGGGTTATATGCTTGCAGTTCCGGGGATTTTAATTGGTAGTATCATGGGAACGATCATCAGCTATTGTCTGCAATCAAAAGGCTGGTCAGTATTTGCATTTATTGTTTCTCTATGTGGCGCATGCCTTTTTGGAATACTGCTTGTTTATATTAGTGTTCGTAAACCAGCAAAAATTGCAGCGAATACTTCTCCAATTTCCGCCCTGAAAAATCCAGTGGGAATTGTAAATTACCGCACTCACAAAAGACATCGTATTACGCCTGTATATTTAGCGAAAATCAGCTTTTCCAGAAACAGAAAAAAATCTCTATTGACCATTTTATCATTGGGACTGTGCGGAGTTATATTTTTCCTTGCAGCAAGTTATCAGAGTTCTTTTAATGCCGAGAGTATGGCTCGTTATTGGGATATGAAGTACGGAGATTTCAAAATCAGCATTGATTTAGAAAACGAAAGTGAAAATTTGGATGCTCTCTTGCAGAAAGAATATTTTTCTGATTATGTAAAGCGTGTTGGAGATATAGAGGGAGTTAGCAATATATTTACTTATGCTACC
Source organism: Blautia sp. MSK20_18 (assembly GCF_020553125.1). NCBI lineage: Bacteria > Bacillati > Bacillota > Clostridia > Lachnospirales > Lachnospiraceae > Blautia > Blautia sp. MSK20_18. The sequence goes on along the minus strand of NZ_JAJCGR010000018.1, from coordinate 51,907 downwards.
GTACCAGTTGATTTCTCAACAGACAATGATATTTCAGATAGCACCTTGATGCTCGGCTATAATGAAAAGGATTTGGCGTCGCTAAATGCAGCGGTTTTGTCTGGAAATATTACTGATGATACAGAATTAGTTGTAAGTGATCCCGAACGTATTTATGATGTTTACCATTGGAAACCTCAAATTGGGGATACTGTGACCTTTAATTTCAAAAATCATAGTGGTAAAACAATAACAAAAGCATTCAAAATTGGTGCAATCACTTCCAGCAATGATGGAATGGGTGGCTATATTTTCAGAATGCCGGAAAATATGCTCAAAGAACTTGCAGGTTATGACTGTACATACGCAATCGAAATACAAGCAGAAGCTGAATATCAGGAGATAATCGAGCAAGAACTCAAATTACTCGTTTCTGACAATAGGGATGTTCGCTTACAAACCCTTCAAGATTTTATTGTAGAACACCAATCAGACAATCGTGCAGGTTTTACATTAGCTTATGCGATTGCAGCCATCTTGTGGATATTTGCGGTCATCAATCAAATCAATCTTACTGTGACAAATCTTTTATCACAGAAACAGGAAATGGGCACACTAAAATCTATTGGTATGACAAATAAGCAGTTGAAGCAAGCATTTATGATGGAAGGTCTTTTTACTACTTTGATTGCATTGCTTATAACTGCTGTTGTTGGAATCCCCGGCGGATATGCAATCGGTATATTTTTGAAAAATGCAGGCATGTCTACGGGATTTGTATTTCCGGTTGTTGCTTTTACTCTTTTTGCTGTTGCTATGTTTATGCTTGAAAGTTTGATGACAATATTGCTTATTCATTCATGGAAGAAGCAATCTGTTATTGCAATAATGCGAAATTGATGATAGAAAGCTTTTCATATCTCGGTCAGCTCCACAATTACATTACTCTGCTGATACAGCCAGTCCGTAAATTCTTTCGGGCTGGCTGTTCCTGTTTTTACAGCCTTTTTTCTCTGTAATACTTCTTTTCATACAGTAAATTTTCACTAGGCTGGTATGGAGTAATTTTACTGTCTATACAGTAAGTTGAAAATACTAATATGGTCTTTTTTCTAACCAAACTTTAAGATAACATCTAATTCCAACATATGCGCCCTGCGAAAGTACGAAAAGCAATAGAAGATTTACTGACAGTACTTTTTTGATTGATTCTCCAAAATAAATGACAATAGCAACACTTGTCAGTATCATTAGTAGAGTAATAACATCCCAACAGTTTTTCTTATATAATTCTATAACCTTTATTTCTATCAGTATCGCCAGCATCCCTGTTCCTGCCATACATATTCCTACAATCAATATTAGCAATAACCAATATACCATTCCGGCTATAAAAGCATTTGGAATTTTTGTACTAATCTGTGCCGCAGAATGCCCGGCATCAATCGTCCATCCGACAAAGGTTTGTATGAATGATGCTAAATCATTGAAGAATGATTTACAATCGACAAGGAACATATCTGACTGTACTGCCTGAAAAAGAGTGGTTGTCAACGAATACCATGCAAGAAGGAACAAGGTTGTTTGGAACATTACCGTTTTTGCTTTATACTGTCCTGCAAGTCGCTCTTTTTGTGTTTCGTATTTTGCTTTTGCATTCTGATAGGCTGTCCGGTTACAGGCTTCACATTTTTCATAGAGTACCGGCTTTTCTACCGGTATTTCTACGATTTTCTGATGTGTCCGGGCATAATCCCGTTCCTGTGTTAAATAGCATATTTTATCTTGACATTCCTCTATCATGACGTTTGCGCTTCGCAACTTCTCTTTCTCGATCCGCAATGCTCTGTCTGCCAGCTTCAAGTCGTTCTTTAATGCTTGAATATTCCCGGCTCTGTTCTCTTTGTTTAATTTCTCGTTCAAGGTCAGAGATTCGCTGAGCTGCGTCTTCAGTTCCACGATAAGCTGTTCTTTCTGTTCTAGTTCTTCTTGTATCTCCTCGGTCAGGAGCAGAAGTTCTTCCAACTGTTCGGCGTTCTTTGATTCTCTGGATTCGTTCATCTATATCACGTCCTTTCTCTATCTGCTGTTCCAGTTCAGCAATTCGGTGTTCTGTTTCAGTAATAAACTGTTTTCGCTGTTCAGCTTCTGTGCCAATTTCTGCCATTGCTGATTTTCGTTTTCCAAAAGCTCTATCTTCGTTTTCTGTTCTTCCATCTTGGAAAGCAGTTCCTCGGTATTTGGCAAAATGTTGAGCAGCTCGGATAACTCGTTGTTTAATTTTTGTAATTTCTGATTCTGTTTTTGCATAAGAGAGAGTTGAGTGTCCCGGTTCTGCATTTCCAGAATCATTTCTGCCATTAGGTTCTGCTGTTCTTCGATTTGACCAATCATGGATTCCATTAAGGGTATAATTTCCCGGCTTTCTTCTAATGTCATTTAATCGCTCCTTCCATAATGATAATGCACCCGATACTTTCCCAAAGGTGTTTAGTATCTTTTGCAATAACGTGTTTTGTTGTTTTATGATTTGATTTTCCGCTACTTTCCACGAGCCTTTTATTTCCTGCCCGGCAAAAAACTTTTGTTCAATCTTTCTTGCGTCAGCTCCTTCATGGATGGTAGGAATCTGGAGTTTTCCCTGCTTTTCATAAGAACGATGATCAACTTGATTATGCAAAGGCAGATGTTCATTACATACCTTTGCCCATTCACTCCGCCACAGTTCACAATTTTTTGGATTGTTCCATCCAGTAGCATCGGTCAGCACCCGTTTCCATTGCAGGCGGTTTCTTGCTCCAATCTTCTGAATTCCGTTTTCGTCTAATACAGGGATACGGATTCCATGACGGTCAGGGTTTTTCTTATCCTGCCACCAGTTCGGATGGGATTCATCAATCACGATATTTCCGTTTTTATCTCTGACAAAATCCCAATCCTTGACTTCTTTCTTTCCCCAAGAATGATCCGGGTTAAAAGGACGCATAGTTAGAAGCAGATGGACATGGGGGTTGCCATCCCCTTTGTCGTGGATACTCCAATCAGCGCACATTCCTCTATCTACAAAAGTTTTTTGGATATAGTCGGTTGTATATTGAATTTGTTCCTGTCTGCTCCATTCTTTGGGGAGGGCAAATTCAAATGACCTGCCAAGTTGGGCATCTGCATTTTTTTCAATCTTCAATACCTCATTCCATAACCTCTGTTTCTGAAATGTGATTTTGAATTTTTTTAAAGCAGCTTCTTTATCTTCTGACCTTTTGTATCGGACAGATTTTTGAAAGCGTTTTATATTTTCTTCTGGTACTATCTGCCATTCAGGAGGTGCGTTTTCGCACATCATCAGCCGGGTGTAGACCACTTCTTTTTTAGAAGTGTAATAACTGATTCTCCCTGTTTCCTCGTTTTTCATCACATCCCCATTGAGATATGCGGAAGCGGAGATAACAGATTTCCCTTTACTTCGTCCGACTATTTTGATTGTGTAATGAAAAATCGCCATATCTGGATTCCTCCTTTCTGCACATCCGGTATAGATTTCCAGCAACATTGCTTTCGATTTTAGAAAAGGCAGCATTGCCAGAACACCCTCTGCGTAAGAGTGCCCTGCGCATAGCAGCCTGCATGGAATGCGCCTCTCTGGCGAAGAGTGCCTCCTGTGGCATGAGCAGGTCTGGCTGAAAGCCCCGCCGACGGAACGAGCCCGGCAAGCGTGAGCGCAGACCGGTTGCCACTTGTGGCAAACTTATTGGGACGACCTCTGGTTGTCCATAAGTGCGCCCTTCATGAAAAAGCAATGAAGGGAATGAAAAACTCATCCCCTCCGCCATTACACTTCCTCCATATCGGTATTTGTTTCTTTCTGCATTGCCTTTGAGAAAAATTTTCCATTGGCTTCCTGCTTTTTCAGAAAACCAATCAGCTTTGGGATGTCTTCCTCCTCAATAGTCGCACCAAGAACGGATTCCACCGCACCGCCAACCTGACAGAGCCTATGGGTTCGTTTTTTACTTTCTTCGGCTTTCTTTCGTTTTAGAAGTTCTTTCTTCTGTGCTGCATATCGTTTTGCTTTTTCAAGGCTTTCCTGTTCCTTCTTTTCCATTTCAAGCATTCGTTCTTCATAACTTTTTGTTGATTTTGCCATTCTTACATTCTCCTTTCCTTCACAAACATAAGTTCTCGGTTGCGTATCAGAAGAAGCACATGGTATAATCTTCTTGCGTGTAGGTATATCATGGCTTCGGTCTGATAGAACCTTTGGCGGTTTCTTCGGAAGCCGCCTTTTTAATTTGCCGCAGTTCTTGTTACGGCTTTTACATTTCCTCTATCCCTCAAATCACGACCTTCATTAGCTTCCATAAACATTTCCAGAATATCGGTTTTAATCAGGACTTTGCGACCAACCTTTAATACTGGAAGTTTCTTCCATTCTACAAGCTGTCTTAAGGTATTTCTGCCGATTCCCGTATAGTCAGCAGCTTCTTCGATGGATAATGCAATTTTTCTTTGCGTCATATAATCACCTCCTTATAAATTGCATTATGCAATTCTTGTGATGTAAGTATATCCTTTTCATATCTTTTTGTCAAGCGTTACGAAATATCAAAAACAAACTATATGTTGCATATTGCAATTTTGGAAAAACAATGCTATAATTCATACATACCGAAAAAGGAGGCAGTCAGCATGAAAGATAAAGAACTACGCAAGCTGATAGGCAGCAGAGTAAAACAGCGCCGTCTGGAATTGAATCTGACACAGCCTTATGTCGCAGAAAAGATGGGGGTTACCGCTTCTACAATCCTGCGTTATGAGAATGGTTCGATTGACAATACGAAAAAAATGGTGCTGGAAGGTCTTTCGGAAGCACTCCATGTATCTGTGGAATGGCTCAAAGGGGAAACAGATGAATATGAAACCGACATTACGGATAAGAGAGAGTTACAGATTCGTGATGCGATGGGAGATATTCTGGAACAGTTACCGCTTGCCCTTACCAAAGAAGAAGATGCTTTTTCAAAAGATTTATTACTGCTGATGTTAAAACAATATGGTCTGTTTTTGGATTCCTTCCAGTTCGCCTGCAAAAATTTCAAGGGGAATGCTGGTCAGACGGATATTGCCAAAACAATAGGGTTTGAATCGAATGAGGAATATAATGAGATTATGTTCTTAAGGGAAATCACTCCTACCATCAATGCTCTTAATGAGATGGCAGACGTTGTAAGGCTCTATTCCAAGAAACCAAAAACAGCAGAACAAAGGCTTGCAAATCTTTTATCAGAAGTCTTATACGAAGATTCCGAATCGGTATAGTAAGACAACCGGAGTTATGATATACTTACACGCACGAAGCATTTCATCAGTTCCGATTGTCTAATATCGAAAGGAGATATACGATTATGGCAAAAGGATCTGTAAGAAAAAAAGGAAAGAAATGGTACTACCGCTTCTATGTAGAGGACGCAAGCGGCAATCTTGTTCAAAAAGAATGCGTTGGAACAGAAAGCAAAAGTGAAACTGAAAAGCTGCTCCGTCAGGCAATGGATGATTATGAAAAAAAGAAATTTGTTGCCAAAGCGGAAAATCTCACAGTCGGACAACTTCTGGATGTGTGGGCAGAGGAGGAATTAAAAACAGGTACGCTCAGCAATGGTACTGTGGAGAATTACCTCGGAACAATCCGAAATATCAAGAAACACCCATTGGCAGAACGGAAATTAAAAAATGTAACCTCTGAGCATTTGCAATCCTTCTTTGATTTGCTTTCCTTTGGGGGAGTTCATCCCGATGGAAAAGAGAAAAAGGGTTACAGCAAAGATTACATCCATTCTTTTTCCGCAGTCATGCAGCAGTCCTTCCGCTTTGCAGTATTTCCAAAACAGTATATTACGTTTAATCCCATGCAGTATATTAAACTGCGGTATCAGACGGATGAAGTTGATTTGTTTTCAGACGAGGACATGGACGGAAATATCCAACCAATTTCACGAGAAGATTATGAAAGACTGCTTACGTATCTTCAAAAAAAGAACCCAGCCGCAATACTTCCAATCCAGATAGCCTATTATACCGGGCTTCGTATTGGAGAAGCCTGTGGTTTGGCATGGCAGGACGTAAATCTGGAAGAACAATGCCTTACCATAAGACGCAGCATCCGATATGATGGCTCAAAACGCAAATATATCATCGGACCAACCAAGCGGAAAAAAGTGAGGATTGTTGATTTTGGAGATACGCTGGTAGAGATTTTCCGTAATGCCCGGAAAGAGCAGTTAAAAAATCGAATGCAGTATGGAGAACTTTATCACACGAACTACTACAAAGAGGTCAAAGAGAAAAACAGAGTGTACTACGAGTATTATTGCTTAGACAGAACAGAGGAAGTCCCGGCAGATTATAAAGAAATTTCTTTCGTCTGCTTAAGACCTGATGGCTGTCTGGAACTTCCGACTACTTTGGGAACGGTATGCAGAAAGGTAGCAAAAACATTAGAGGGATTTGAAGGCTTTCATTTCCACCAGTTACGTCACACCTATACAAGCAACCTTTTAGCAAATGGAGCTGCCCCAAAAGATGTGCAGGAACTGTTAGGACACTCAGATGTAAGTACCACAATGAATGTCTATGCTCACTCCACAAGAGATGCTAAACGAAAATCAGTTAGGCTTCTTGATAAAGTGGTAGGCAATGATTAAAAAAATTCCCTTATTTCCCTTGTGATTATCTCATAAGGGTAAAAATAAGGGAAACTACATATCATTTCACTAATGGACAGGCGGGAAAGCCTATAAAATGGGGAAAGTTAGAGAGATAATTATATAAATTCCAGTTTGGAGAATTGAAAAAATGGAATTTACCTATTAAGACATATAAACTCTTGACAATAAAGCTCCTATATAGTATGTTTTTAATAAACTACTATATAGGAGATTTTGCATGGAAATGAATGGAGGATTTCTTGTCACAAAAATAAAACAGCTTGGAGACCGGATTTTTGAGAAGATTCTCAGTGAAAAGAATATTGATGCGTTTAATGGAGCCCAGGGACGTATTCTTTATGTGCTGTGGCAGGAGGATGGTATCTCAATCAGGTCACTCTCGACTAAATGCGGATTAGCGATAACATCTCTTACTACGATGCTGGAAAGAATGGAAAATCAAGGGCTGATAAGCCGTGTTCAGTCTGAAACGGACAAAAGGAAAACACTCCTGTTTCTGACTGAGAAAGCACATGCCTTAAAGGGCGAGTACGATTCTGTATCTGATGAGATGGGCAGTATTTACTACAAAGGTTTTTCAGAGGAAGAAATTACCCGGTTTGAGAAATGTCTCGACCGCATCAGAAAGAATCTTGAGGAGTGGCAGAAGTCATGAGTATTTGTATCAAAGATCAGATTCAGAACATGAATATCGTCATTGGCTGCACAGTGGGGTGTACATATTGCTATGCCCGCAACAACGTGAAACGCTGGCATATGATTGATGACTTCGCTGACCCTGAATTCTTTCCGGGTAAGCTCAAGATGATGGAAAAGAAACGTCCGCAGAACTTTCTTCTTACCGGGATGAGCGATCTCTCCGGATGGAAGCCGGAATGGAGAGACGAGGTATTTGCAAAGATCCGTGAAAATCCACAGCATCAGTTCCTGTTCCTTACCAAGCGACCTGATTTGCTGGATTTTGATACCGATTTGGAAAACGCATGGTTTGGCGTTACGGTGACGAGGAAAGCAGAACTGTGGCGTATCGACGCCCTTCGGAAAAACGTCAGAGCAAAACATTACCATGTTACCTTTGAGCCGTTATTCGACGATCCCGGCACAGTTGACCTTTCCGGAATCAATTGGATCGTTGTGGGCACCATGACCGGAGCTCAGAGCAGGAAGATTCATACGGAGCCGGAATGGGCATGGTCTCTGGCGGACCAGGCACATAAGCTCGGCATTCCGGTGTTTATGAAGGAAGACCTTGTCCCTATCATAGGGGATGAAAATATGATTCAGGAAATGCCGGAAGAATTTAATAAAGTGTTAGCGGTACAGAAATCATGGAAGAAGTAATAAATGGAATCCTCATTCGTGAGGTGGAAACAAAGAACATCATGACTAAGTCTAGTCTGCCGGTAGGCGGTTACTCGGTCAATCCCTATGTGGGCTGTACACATGCCTGCAAGTATTGCTATGCTTCTTTTATGAAGCGCTTTACCGGGCACAAGGAGGAATGGGGCACTTTCCTTGATGTGAAGCATTGGACGGAAATTAAAAATCCGAAGAAATATGCCGGACAGCGGGTGGTCATCGGTTCTGTGACAGATGGCTACAATCCACAGGAGGAGCAATTCGGGAATACCAGAAAACTTCTGGAGCAGCTGATCGGCAGTGACGCAGATATTCTGATCTGCACAAAGTCGGATCTTGTGGTACGAGATATTGATTTACTGAAGAAGCTTGGACGTGTAACCGTTTCATGGTCGATCAACACACTAGATGAAAAATTCAAGAACGATATGGACTCTGCTTCGAGCATTGAGCACCGTATCGCTGCTATGAAGCAGGTATATGAGGCAGGTATCCGTACAGTCTGTTTCGTATCCCCGGTATTTCCCGGTATCACGGATTTTGAAGCAATCTTTGAGCGGGTAAAGGATCAGTGCGATCTGTTCTGGCTCGAAAATCTCAATCTTCGAGGCGGTTTCAAAAAGACAATTATGAATTATATCGCCGGAAAATATCCTGATCTTGTACCACTTTACGACGAGATCTATAACAAGCATAACCGCAGCTACTTTGAAGCACTTGAAGTAAAAGCTGAGAAAATGGCTAAGAAGTATGATTGTGCCTTTGTGGATAATGAAATGCCTTATGGCAGAGTCCCGCAGGGACATCCGGTGATCGTAGATTATTTCTATCATGAGGAAATCCGTGGGACAGAGAATACCGGAAAAAGAAATCGCTAACTTCCAGTTTGTATATATCTTTTAAAAGGTATATGATTAAGAAAAACGGCAGGAGGTATCTGAATGAAATCACATAAATATTGGTCTATCGGTGCACTGATTACAATGCTTGGAACTTTTTATACAGGTTATAAGGGATCAAAAGAAGGCCATAAGTACTTTGCAGCAAGTTCTTTGCTTTGCATGATTATGGCTATTTATACAGGACACAAGATGATTTCTGGTAAAAGTAGGAAGAAAAAAGAAGTTTCAGTAGAGAGTGTTGAAGATTAAAAAACAAAATATTTTAATAAATAACGCCGGTGCGGGATTTTTGATATCCAGTACTGGCGTTATTTATTCTACAGGGGCTTGGGGGTGTAGCCACCAAATATATTATTAATTTTCTTCTTCGGTAAGTTTGTTAAGGATCCACTCCCTATTGATAACAATATCCTCATCATCGCGGAAATCTTTGAAATCATCGCAGTGTGAAGAAGCAAATTCATACATATTGTCAATGTCAACTGCACCAGTGATCTCACCCTTATTAATGATTATAAGAATATTTGTTCCGTCGTCGACAGCAAAGCGCAGTTCATCAAATTCTTTATCAGGATTATTCTCGTGAAGAGAATCTGTCACAAGTAATTTAACAAGTTCCATTATCCTGTCATCTTTACCTGCATCAAAAATCTGTATCTTTTCAACGAGCTGATTTGGTGATGTTACGATTCGGGCTAAATATTTTTTAGTACGAAAATCAAACAAAGCATTTTCACCATAAAACATTTCATATGTCTTCTCTATTTCTGATTCAGAAACCAGATAAATCATGATAAGATCTTCCATCTGGTGATAGAGTGTAGAGTAGTCTAAACGAAAGGTCTTTCCACAGCTCGGGCAGGTATAAAGGAAAATAGATTGATTAAGTACCTTCTCTTTCATTTCAGGATCCAGTGTAGTATTAATGCTGTCCCAGAGTTCAAAATCTCCCTCATGATGACAGGAAGGGCAGGTTACCTTTTCCATATGATGTCTTGACATAAATGATCCCCCTTTCAGTGAGATAAATCGATAGTTTTCTTATTATTGAACAATCTTATCCTTTATTATTTCGCCAGAAAATTACTCTGTATCTCCATCGGCATATGATAAGCCTGGCCTCGTTTTGTCAGGCTGTATAGTTTAAAACTCATGAGTTCCGGAGTCGCATTCAAAGAGCTGCAGAGTCCGAAATAATCCAGGTCCTCGTTCTGAACCATCTCTTCAATGTCTTTATCTTCAATAAGAAGATCGGCAGCAAACAGATTGGCCTGGTATTCTGTATTATCCGTCATATTGTAGAGTGTATCATCTTGCATCGGAGCCATTTTCAGCTGGGAACGATGCAGGATGATATGCTCTAATTCATGGGCGGCAACGATCATCTTTTCTTCTTCTGAAAGGAAACTGCTGATCATGACATAGATCGTCTTGCAGCTCATAAAACAATATCCTTTCAGTGTCTTATATTTGGAAGTTTCCCCGACAACAATGTTCATCTGATCCATGATCTCAAATGGATCTCGGGTTCCATATTTCTTGATTAATTTCTTTGTTTCTGTATATATGTAAGTGTTTCTCAAATAAATCACCTCAAAAGTAAAAAATAAAAGGGCAGAAATATCCTTGTAACTATAAGGTAACAGATTATAGCAAACCTCTTAAATAATGCAGTTCCTTTACAGCGGTGATAAAATATAGTGTAGGAGATGATAGTATGCTACACAATGAAGCTAGAAAATTAGTATTGGAAGCCTGGGATAAAACTCACAATGCCAGGGAAATTGCAAAATATTTTTCAGTAAATGAAAGCACCGTATACCGCCTTGTAGAAGAGCGTGCACGCACTAGCAGTTATGAGACCAGAACGCAGATGAGAGGCCGGAAAACAATTCTTACAGAAAAACAGCACCACGATATTCTGGAACTTGTGCAAGAACAACCGGATATCACAATGAAGGAGATTGTCGAAACGCTTCATTTACCTGTAGGCGATGAAGCCGTCAGGCGTTTTCTGATAAAACAAGGTTACACTTATAAGAAAAAGTCTTTGCATGCGAAAGAACAGGAGCGTCCCCGATGTGCAGAGAAAACGCAGTCAATGGATAGAAACTATATCTGGTGCAAATGCAGAACATCAAATATATCTCGATGAAAGCGGTATTAATACAAATCTCACAAGACACTATGCACATGCAGTACATGGGAAACGTGCCATGGATGCTACTCCGATCAACACGCCTGCCGGAACAACTGTTTTGTCATCCATCCGGCTTAACGGCAGTCTGGTATATACTACGTACCAAGGTGGAACAACTGCACAGCGATTTCGTGAATATATGGGGAAACAATTGATACCGAGCCTTGAGAAAGACGATGTTGTAATCATGGATAACATGCGTTCTCATCATGCCAAAATAGTGACGGAACTTTTAGACAAGGCAGGGATCTCCTATCTATATTTGCCACCATACAGTCCAGATTTGAACCCTATTGAAAATGTGGTCAAAAATGAAATCCTTTCTCAGAAAGAGGAAAGTCCATGTTGCTGCTGAACTACCTGAGGCTGTAAAAGAGGCCTTAAAAACAATAAGTATGAACGATTGCAAAGGGTGGTTCCGCGCATCTGGAATTTGCGTTAATTAAGAGGATAGCTATAATAGAAATGATAAAATTGAAAGATAGGAAAGGAGAAATGAAGGATCATGTGTGACGAGACAGTTATTAAATTTGGAAAATGGGCACTTAGTATATTGATTGTATTATATATCGGATTTTATGGAATCTATTTTGGTTTCTATCAATTGATAAATAATGTTGATGTCTCAATATATAATAGATATGCAACAGAAAATCAGTTTGATTGGCCAGTATACTTTAATGAGGATGTAGAAGAAAAAACAGGTATTGTTTCGGAAATAAATCAGATTGATGAAATAATAGAATTACCTCAAAGTTCGTCTAAACAGGCAATATATAAATGCATGTATGAGAATATTGATAAAGTTGTCAATATAATGAATGAGAATGAAAATTATGTATATTACTTGGAGAAAAATAATACATCTATAGAAAATGCTACGAAGTACATACAGAAAATGGCATTCATGGATGATAAAATTTTGCAGATGGATATATATCTAGTGTTTTTATTAATGTGTGTTATTACGGTTGGGGTATTTAAGTATAGAAAAACATTTTATGTCATAGCCGGTATCACATATTTATTAGTAATGGCATCTATTTTTTCAGGTGGTTTATCAGATTATCTTGTTACGAATGCCATAAATATTTTGGCAAAAATGCAGTCAAGTATTTTTACATATCAAAATATGGAAGAGGCAAAAGTTTATTATATAGATGCTTTTAAAGAAAGCATGATGACATTTATTATTTTTGATACAGTTATGCAGATTCTGGGTGACAAAAAGGATGAGAAAAAGCAGTATCAGATTAGATATGCATATAATTCCATAAATATACAGATTGATTATTTTGAAGAACAAGAAAAAAATGAATATAAGTTTATAGGAAAAATGAATTTTATGGCAAACTATATATTAAAAGACTGTAATCGCAAAATAAAGAAATTTAAAAAGCTAAAAAGAAAGCAAAAGAAACATAATAAAATATTTGATCAATATGTGTATCAATTATCTTGTTGGGAGAACTTAAAAGATAGCATTGATTTATTAATAAGTAATAAAAATGCTTATAGTATAGAGGAATATTTAGAAATGTTGAAGAGGGCAAGGGACAGTATGGCACAATGCCATTTATTGTAATTTTGGAAAATAATTTAGGATAAAGCGTAGCCCGAGGATGATCAGGGCAATCTGCATGGTACTGCCCATCGCTCTTTCAGGTAGAAAACTTGCAACAAAACTACCGATGACTGTTACGATTAAAACGCTAATCATCATGGGTAAACTGTTTTTGACGTCCAGATTTCCGCTCTTTTTGTAGGTGTAAGCACTGACAGCGCTGGCCAGTACATCGCTAATCAGACCTATTCCGACTGCTTCATATGCTGGGACACCTAAGAAAGAAGCCAGCATAGGCCCAATAACTGCAGCTGCACTCATACCAGTAAATCCGGTTCCGATGCCTGCTCCGGCTCCAGCAAGAAAACATATTATGAAACAGTTACCTTTGTTTTGTCGCATGAAAAATCAAAAAAGGATTAAGAGGGATGTAGCAATGAAGGATGATCAGAGAATTGCATTGACAAAGAGGCTTTTGCGTGAGGGACTTTTACGTTTGCTCAGCAAAACTGATCTAAATAAAATATCAGTAACTCAATTGTGTATAGAGTCCGGTATCAATAGAGCGACCTTTTATCGTCATTATGATTAAGTATGAAATATTTCAGGAAGTTGCAGCATTTGCGGAAAAAGCTGCATTTAAGGGTGACACGAGGAAATGGCTGGAACTTGCATGTTGCTACTTTTACGAGCATTCTGATATATTAAAAATTCTTTTTCGGTACAGGACAGATGATGATTTTGTATTGTTTTTAAATGAGAGATTTAATGAGCAGTATCCGAATCTGATAAATAAAGGATATTTTACTGATGTTGATGATGATACGATGAGACTTGGTACTTTTTATCATGCAGGTGGTATTTATTATATCCTAAGACAGTGGATTACAGAGCCAATCAATAAAACACCACAGGAAGTAGCCGTACTGATGTACCATTTTCTCAATGTGGATTAACTTGATAACTAACAGGAGATGTTTTATGTTAAAAAGAAAAGTGACGCATTACATAAAAAATGGGTAGATTCAAAAAACAAAAAATGTCTTGTAATTCAGGGAGCCAGACAAACAGGAAAAACATATATAGTTGAAAGATTTGCAGAAGAGAACTATGAAGAAATTGTTGAAATTAATTTTAAACAGATACCTTCTGCGATGGATATTTTTTCCGGTGATCTAAAAGTAGATAATATGGTTATGGCTATGTCCGTATTTGATGACGGAAAGTGCAAAAGCATTAGATAAAATATTGCAGACCATGAGAGAGTGGGGAAACTGATATTTATAACTTTGAATTTGGAGGTTATCGGAAATGACTGAAAGAGAAAAAATGCTAAGTGGAGAGTTGTACGATCCAACGGATAAAGAATTGGAGCAATTACGCGTGAATGCACGTAAATTAGCAAGAAAATACAATTCGACAGATGAAGATGATCAAGAAGAACAAGCACAGATATTGAGGAAATTATTGCCAGCAACAGAGGAACTCCCCTATTTACAGGCGCCTGTTTATTTTGATTACGGATGTAATACGTTCTTTGGAAGATTCAGCTCTGCTAATTTTAACTTTACATGTTTAGATGTATGTGAAATACATATAGGCGATAATGTGATGATTGGTCCAAATGTTACATTGGCAACTCCTATGCATCCATTATTACCTGAAGAACGCAATATTAGGAAAAGAGAAGATGGAAGTTTCTATAATCTTGAATATGCGAAGCCAATAACTATAAAGGATAATTGCTGGCTGGCATCCAATGTGGTTGTTTGCGGTGGTGTCACCATAGGAGAAGGGTGTGTAATTGGTGCAGGGAGTGTTGTAACAAAAGATATTCCGCCGTATAGTTTGGCAGTTGGAAATCCATGCCGGGTCATTCGAAAAATAACTGAGAAAGATCATATGCCAGATGGAATTGAAAAGAATTAAAAATTTGCATTGATGATAAGCAGTTCATCTGAATAAAGAAAATAAAATGATCACAATTAATAACGCCGATGCAGGATTTTTATAATCCTATATCGGCGTTTGTTGGTTATAAGAGAATGTATTTTACACTTATTTTCCAAATGTATTGCTGGATTTAGCAGCAGCTTTAGCTGCCATGGTGTTAGTGGACTCAAACAAGGAAGTTGTCGGTGCGACCGGACACATCAGTACCCGTCCTGTTCCACGATAAACATTTACCAGACCCTCTCCGCTAACTGCAGATCCGACAAGTGTTTTTGTAGATCTTTCTACGGTAAATTCAAGATTTGATGACCAGCATACAGCAAGGTTTCCATCAATTTTCAGTTCATCATTTTCCAATATGACTTCAATCAATTCATCTTCGGGAACATTAGACTCCAGTGCAGCTACACCATTTCCCTGCAAACTCAGATTAAACAGACCTTCGCTACCTAATACTGCTGATGAAAGGTTCTTTCTGGCTACAACTTTACTTTTTACATTTGCATCACAAGCCAGGAACATGCCATCTTCAATTGTCATTCCGGCTGGTCCCCATTTGCCAATGTCTGTAAGGATAATATATTTGTATGTCGGTTCTAATACCAGACAGCCTTCACCAACATATTCCGGTTTAACTGCGGTTTCTTTTGTAACCGCACCCTTGAATGCCTTTCCAAGGAAATCTCCGATACCTTTTACACCAGATGTGGCTTGTACATTACCACCCATCCATTGCATGGCACCAGCCTGGATAACAGCTGAATGGTCTTTATCAATATCAATAACAACCTGTCTTCTTCTGACATGCATTTTACTCATGAAATACTCATTCATTGCATTCATAGGTGAAACGCTGGCATCCTGCACATATTCAAGCACGTGGAAGTTTTCGATACTTTTCGCATATTTTCTGTTTTCATTTTGCAAGTTTTCAATTCGCATAGCATAATCTCCCTTTTAATAATAATTTATGATGTTGCTCGGATATGCTTATTATAAAAGAGGCAGCATAGATAGGAAACAATTCGTGCAGAGAAATATAAAGACAGAATTCTCAAAATTCGAGAAATATAAAGATGCAATTCTTCATGGTGGCTGTGTATTATGAAAAATAAATTTGTTATAGTGACAATATCAACAAAAAAACAGAATATAAATGGGGTGATCAGATGGAAGTGGCACAGAGAATTCGATTAATCCGGATAATAGAAAAGATGGAGAAAAATCCGGCATTCAGTAATAAGCTTGGCATAAAGAACACATCTGAATATTTAGCAGAAAAAGAACAGAAAAAATGAAAGACACATATCAGAATGAGTTTCAGAAGGAGTAAAAAATGTTATCGTTATTATTTGCAATTTGTATGATTTGGTTTGTTGGAAAATTTTTTGTTTTTGGGTTAAGAGCATCCTGGGGAATTATGAAATTACTTTGCACAGTTATTTTCTTCCCGGTGATATTGATTGGTATGGTTGTAGGTGGACTGATGTACATTGCTTTTCCATTGTTGATTGTCGGTGGCATTATAGCATTGGTGACGTCACATTCATAATCGATCAGGAGGAGAAAACGTATGGGATATGATATTGAAAAAGAAAAAAGAGAAGCAATTGAAGCTGGACGTAGAGCTTTGAACAGTCTTCAGGCAGCAAAAGAAAATTTAAACAGTGCAAAGAACTGGGGACTGGTAGATATGTTTGGCGGTGGTTTTTTCACTACGATGCTAAAACATTCTAGAATTGATCAGGCCAAACGGAATATGGAACAGGCAAAGTATGATCTTCGTAATTTCAGTAGAGAATTAAATGATGTAAATATGGTATGTAACTTGAATATCGATACTGGAGATTTTCTTTCTTTTGCGGATTATTTTTTTGATGGATTTGTTGTGGACTGGGTGGTCCAGGATCGAATCAATAATGCACAAAGACGGGTAGAAGAAGCAATTCGAAGAACAGAAAGTATAGTCAATCAATTACAGCGTATGTAAAGGAAAAGGCAATGAGTCAGAAATGGTTCATTGCCTTTCGTCGCGTTATGGCTTATTTTAATTTTTCTTTTTTGGCATTTAAGAGCTCAAGATTCTTGGTGAAGGTGCTTTCTCCGGAACCTTGATACCAGCTTTGCGGATCATAGCATCAAAATTTTTTTCAATTATATGCAGGGTATTCTGTTGCTTCTGGAGATCCTGCTTTTCTTTTTTTGCTGAGGACAGTTCTTCTTCCAGTTCCATCTGTTGGCGCTACAGTTTTTCAGCCGACGGAAGTTTGTGAATACCAAATTCTGAGCACGTATGATGTCACGACAGGCCCGATAGACTTCACAGTGTTTCTGAATTACTTGTTGATTTTGAATTGCCAGTCTCGTTTGCTGAATCTTATTATCGGTGGCATGAATGGAAGCCTCCAAATCTGCAACATGATTTTGGAATTCTTTGTAGTTTAGTTGGCAATTAAAGGCCTTTAATCAGCGTTTAATCTGCCATAGAGCCCAATTATCTCCGCCATAGAACCAGTTGGTTGTCGGGATTTTCGCACAGCCATTTATTGTAAGATGATAACATCAAAAAAGAAGAAAAATCCAAGGAGGACTGGCAGATGAAAGGTTATAACACAAGGTCAGTATAGATAATATCAGCAGAAATAAGGTATCTGCTGTCGGAACAGAAAAAGTTTCAAAATAAATCAAAAAATATTGATGAAGTCTATCAATCAGTGTTTTTTCGTTGTATAATGTTTTTGTCGTACAAGGTCACTTTCCTTTGTAATGTTTTGGGTCAAATTCATTATACATCAGAAAGTCCTGTACGATATTTTTTTATGAAAAAGTTGTAAAGTGGTGTTAGATAATAAAATATTGGAACAATGAAAGAGGAACAGGAAATATTTGAGCGAATTGTTATGACGAGAAAGATTTCTGGTCAAGATAGATAAGAATTAGAGTACAGGAGAAAGTAAATGGTAAAACAAATAGTAAGAGATGTTTTCTTCTTAGGCCAGCCATCTGAACCGGCCACGAAAGCTGACATCCAGGTTGGAAAGGATCTGCAGGATACGCTGCAGGCGAACAGAGAACGTTGTGTTGGTATGGCGGCGAACATGATTGGTGTAAAGAAGAATATCATCATTGTGAATATGGGATTCATAAATGTTGTGATGTTCAATCCGGTGATTGTTTCAAAACGTGACATGTATGAGACAGAAGAAGGCTGTCTGTCGCTGGATGGTGTTCGCAAGACGACCAGGTACCAGGAAATAGAAGTAGAGTATTATGACTTCAAATGGAAAAAACAGCGCCAGAAATTGTCAGGATGGACAGCACAGATCTGCCAGCATGAAATTGATCATTTGTCTGGAAAGATTATTTAACCGCATGCGGATTGCGAATATTCGCTTGACTCAAAGCGGATTGTGAGGTGACGGATATGCTGAAAAACGTACTGATCGTGGTGGATGATATAGAAAAATCCATAGAGTTTTATAGGGACTTATTTGGACTGCAAGTGATTCTTAAGAATGAAGGCAATGTGATCTTATCGGAGGGACTTGTTTTGCAGGATGCCGACGTATGGGGGAAAACATTGAATGAAACTTCTACGCCATTCAATAACATGATGGAACTGTATTTCGAGGATTTTGATATAGATGGATTGCTTGTAAAATATGAATCCGGTAAGTATTTCGTCCGATATGCCACTGAACTAACAGAACTTGCAGGTGGGCAGAAGCTTGTAAGGCTGTATGATCCGAGTGGTAATCTCATCGAGGTTCGTACGCCATTTATGTGTAATTAAAGGAGAAGATATGCAGATTTTTGTTGATGCAGATGCCTGTCCGGTAATTGGTATTGTTGAAAAAGTTGCAAAAGAGCACAGTATTCCGGTAACGTTGTTGTGTGATACCAATCATGTGTTATCTTCTGATTACAGTGAAGTGATCGTAGTTGGAGCCGGAGCAGATGCCGTGGATTATAAACTGATCAGCATTTGTCATAGGGGCGATATTGTTGTATCACAGGATTATGGAGTTGCGGCAATGGCACTTGGAAAAAATGCGTATGCGATTCATCAATCTGGGAAATGGTATACCAATGAAAATATTGACCAGATGCTTATGGAGCGGCATCTGAATAAGAAAGCACGAAGGGCATCCGGAAAGAAGCACTTAAGAGGCCCACGAAAACGAACATCGGAGGATGATGAGCATTTTAGAGAATCCTTTGAGAAAATGATACATATGGCAATGGATAAGGAGAATTGATTTGAACGTACAGATTTTTGGAACAAAGAAGTGCAATGATACAAAGAAAGCAGAACGTTTCTTTAAGGAACGTGGGATCAAGTTTCAGTTTATTGATATGAAAGAAAAAGGCATGAGTAAGGGTGAATTCAATTCGGTTGCCCAGGCAAATGGTGGACTGGAAAATATGATCAACTGGGAGGGCAAGGATAAGGATCTGCTTGCGCTCATTAAGTACATTGCAGAGGAAGATAAACTTAAGAAGGTGTTGGAAAACCCGCAGGTGATTAAGACACCCGTAGTTCGTAATGGAAAACAATCCACTCTTGGATATCAGCCGGATATCTGGAAAGCGTGGAAGTAAGAAACAGGATGTTTTACCATGTATGAGGAAGAAGAAAATCGCTGGCGTTGTTCCTTCCGGTCTGATGGAAAATGGATCAATGTAAATGAACTCCTGCAGACATTTGGCGGAGGTGGAGATGCTGCAGCAGCTGGTGTGCGCAAACGGACGAATGATGTTGAAAAATTCAGGCAGGAAATCCTTGAGCGGATTGTTATGATGAGAAAGTTTTTCGGGCAGGATAAATAAGAATTAGAAACAGAACACAGGAGAATCGTGAGGTGTAGAATGATGGAAAAGGAAAGAACCTATATTGCAATCGATCTTAAGTCATTCTATGCGTCTGTGGAATGTAAAGAACGAAATAGGGATCCTTTGACAACCAATCTTGTGGTTGCAGATAAAAGCAGAACAGAAAAGACAATTTGTCTTGCGGTATCTCCAGCTTTAAAGTGTTATGGGATACCAGGAAGGGCTCGTTTATTTGAGGTTGTTCAAAAAGTAAAAGAAGCCAACAGCGCCCGCAGGTGGAAAGTGCCGAACAGAACTTTTATCGGAGCCTCTGATGACAGCACAGAATTAGATACCAATCCGGAACTGGAGATTGATTATATTGTTGCTCCTCCCCGGATGGCTCTCTATCTGGAATACAGCACCAGAATTTACAGTATTTATCTGAAATATATTGCGCCGGAAGATATTTTCCCGTATTCGATCGACGAAGTATTTATGGATGTAACGGATTATCTGCATACTTATAATATGACAGCAAGAGAACTTGCAATGACCATGATACAGGATGTGCTGAAAACGACAGGTATAACGGCAACTGCTGGAATCGGAACGAATATGTATCTGTGTAAGATTGCGATGGATATCGTGGCGAAGCACATTAAAGCAGATAAAGATGGTGTACGAATTGCAGAACTGGATGAAATGTCATACCGAAGGAAACTCTGGGGTCACAGACCACTTACTGATTTTTGGAGAGTAGGAAAAGGATATGCAAAGAAGCTGGAAGAATACGGGCTTTATACAATGGGAGATATTGCCAGATGTTCCATCGGAAAAGAAAATGAGTTATATAATGAAGACCTGTTATATAGGTCGTTTGGTGTTAATGCAGAGCTGCTGATTGACCATGCCTGGGGATATGAGCCCTGTACCATGGAAATGGTCAAGGCTTATAAGCCGGAAACGAACAGTGTTTGTTCCGGGCAGGTACTTCATTGCCCTTATGATTTTGAAAAAGCAAAATTAGTCGTTAAAGAGATGACAGACCAGATGGTTTTGGATTTGGTGGATAAGAAGCTTGTAACGGATCAGATCGTGTTGACGGTTGGTTATGATATTGAGAATCTGAACAATGCCGACAGGAGAAAACAGTATCATGGAGAGGTTACGATCGACCGTTATGGAAGAAGAATTCCGAAACATGCACATGGAACGACTAATCTGAAACGGCAGACTTCCTCAACCAAGATGATAACGGATGCAGTAATAGAGTTATATGACAGGATCGTTGACAGAAACCTGCTTGTCAGAAGAATCAATATCACAGCGAACAGGCTTGTGGATGAAAGTTCTGTCAAGAAAGAAGAAGTATATGAGCAGCTGGATCTTTTTACGGATTATGAGGCGCAAAGGAAAAAGCAGGAAGAGGAAGAGGCTGCGCTGGATCGCGAAAAACGTATGCAGGAAGCAATGCTCAGTATCAAAAAGAAATTTGGAAAAAACGCTGTACTGAAGGGGATGAATCTTCAGGAAGGTGCAACCGCCAGGGACAGAAATGAACAGATTGGCGGTCATAAGGCGTAAAGGAGTTGAAAGAGGATGAAAAATAATTCTTATGACGATATCATTAATTTACCGCATCCGGTCTCTAAGAATCATCCGCAAATGCCACTTCGGGATCGGGCAGCGCAATTTGCTCCTTTTGCAGCCCTGACCGGACATGATGCTGCGATAAAGGAAACGGCAAGATTAACCGATGAAAGATTGGAACTGAGCGAGGAAGCGATTGCTCAGCTGAATGAAAAAATCAATATAATCAGAAATAATATCGGTATAGAACAGAAAGTATCGATAACTTATTTTATTCCCGATGCAAAAAAAGCAGGCGGCTCCTATGTTACGTGCTCTGGTATTGTAAAAAAGATAGACGAATACGAGCATACCATCATTATGACGGATCAAACGGTTATTCCAATCGAGCAGATAAGTGATATTAAATGTGAAGAGTGGCAAATCTGAGAGTTGGATGGCGGAAAGTATCGCATTCCGATGTTATGTGAAAGACTGGCTGGAAAAACAGGGATACTGTTAAAAAATACCCATTATAATTATAAGCCAAAGAATATGAATAGTGCTTATCTATTACTGTTTCGAAACTTCCCAGGGGTGGTATTATAATACTTATGAAAAAGTTCACAAAAATAACTGCTATTTGAAAACCCGCAGGTATATGCTATCTCAGTAACAGACATTGTAGTATTTTGAAGAAGAAAAACAGATTTTTCCAAACGATAGCGATTTAGATATACCATTGGGGAAGTATTCAAATATTTCTGAAAAAGGGAAGTGCATTTTGTCTTGCAGCAATTTCCTGAGGATGAAATATCTTTAAGCATAATTTTTTGGGAATAATTTTTTTGCACATATCCGATCATTGTAGTAAGAGCCAGAGTATCCTCTGTATCTTTATCATAATCTGGAAAATAGTTCATATTTTCAGCAAGGAGGCGAAAAATATGAACGGTTTTTTCCAGCGTAATAAATGGCTGTATTTCATCCACATTTTTTTTGTAAAGCATTTCAAGGTCACGAAGAATAGAATTCTGCCACAGGATAGACGGATTCAGTGGCTGATAGGGAAAATGAATATTCTGTATCAGGGGATTTAGACATTTTTCCACAAAATAAGTATTTACAGAAAGCAACTGCGGAGATAACATAATACAGGTAAAGAGACATTCTGTATGAGTATCGGAATAGCCATAATGAAAGCAGCGGCTGTTTACAAAAATTCCTTCACCTGCTTGCAAAGAAATCTTCTGACCATTCACATCATAAAACATCTGTCCCTCTAAAATCAGAATAAATTCCAGATCGTCATGCCAATGACTGACTGCACGAAAATCAGGATAGCGTGAAAGCTGTCCCTTTTTTATATATGCAGGAAAGTCTGGATTGTTATAGGCAACATTTTCAGATGCATCTGAATTTAAAACAATGCTTGGACATACTTCCATCAAAATAATCTCCTTTTCGAACGTTTGTTATATTATTATAGCTGATTATGGTATAAAAATCAATAAAATTGGTTTATTTTTATATTGTGCACAGAAAGGAAAAATTGTAGATGGGAAACGAATTCACAAATAAGATTTTGAAACTTGCTCTGCCCATTACAGCACAACAATTTATGTTAGCACTTGTAAGTGCATGCGATGCTTTTATGTTGGGAGGATTAAATCAGAACTCTCTGTCAGCAATTTCGCTGGCTTCGCAGATCACCTTTGTTTTTAATTTGATTTTAACAGCACTTACAATAGGGGAAAATATGTTTGTTGCACAGTATTATGGAAAAAGAGATTTTGATGGATTACGGACATCAGCAGGACTTGTATTAAGATATGTATTCATAATTTCCATTCTCTTTCTGCTTGCAACATTCTTTATTCCTGAAATGCTCATGCGACTGTTTACAAACGATACTATATTGATTGATTATGGTATTAAGTATTTGAAAGTGATTGGATTATCCTATATCTTTTCAGGGGTTCTGCAGGTTTTGCAGGGAATCTTGAAAAATTGTGGTTATGCAGGTAGATGTACCATAATAAGTGCAGTTGTTGTCTGTGTTAATATTATACTGAATGTTATTCTGATTTACGGATACATGGGCTTTCCAAGAATGGAGATTGCAGGTGCGGCACTGGCTACTGTCATTGCAAATGGACTTGGTCTGGTTATTACGATTTATATTTTGCACCTGAAAAAGGAATTTTGGATTGGAGTAAAAGACATAAAAAGCAGGGAAGTCCATATAACGAGGAAATTCTGGAAACATGTCTATCCGGTACTTTTTAATGAACTTGCCTGGGGCGGTGGATTTACGATGTATTCTGTCATACTTGGACATCTTGGTTCCGATGCTATCGCAGCCAATTCTATTGCAAATATAACCAAGAATCTTTTAATCTGTGGTTGTACCGGTTTTGGATATGGTGGAAGTATTATTGTCGGAAATCTGCTTGGTAAAGGGAACTTATCTGAAGCAAAGAAAAACGGAAATATTTTATGCAAAACTTCGGTATTTTTGGGCGTGGTGACGGCTGGAGTGATTTTTCTTGCGACACCTGTAATCCTGCATTTTACGAATCTGACTGATATAGCAACAGGATATTTAAAGAATATGCTGTTTATAAGCAGCTATTATGTAATAGGAAAATCAATTAATTCTATGACAATAGGTGGTATTTTTCCAGCAGGGGGAGATACAAAATTTGGATTAATATGTGATGTGGTTACCATGTGGTGCTTTGCAGTTCCACTGGGATGTATCGCAGCATTTGTATTTAAATTGCCAGTAATGATGGTGTATTTTGTCTTAAATCTGGATGAACTGGTAAAACTTCCGGCAGTATTTAAACATTATAAACAATATAAATGGTTAAAAAATTTAACAGAAATGGAGAATTAAATTATGGATATGAAAAAAAGAAGAGATATGCAGCTTGCTTACATTTCAGATGAAGCGGTTATGGAAGAACAGAGGATAGGTAGAAAAATTCTGCAAAAACTTAATTTTGCAGATCGGTCGGATTTTGATGGGATTGCAGAAATAGTAAAAGAACTTTTGGGAAAATCGGAAGGTGCATGGATTAACCCACCTTTTTACTGCGATTATGGTTCGCATATAGAAGTAGGTAAAAATTTCTTTGCAAATTATAACTGTACAATTATAGATGTGGCAAAGGTAAAAATCGGTGATAACTGTCAGATGGCACCCAATGTATCTATTTATACGGCAGGACATCCAATTTATCCAGATACGCGCAATTCTGCTTTTGAATACGGAAAAGAGGTTACCATCGGGGATAATGTATGGTTGGGAGGAAATACAGTAGTGTGTCCGGGAGTACATATTGGAGACAATGTGGTAATTGGTGCAGGAAGTGTTGTAACAAAAGACATTCCGGACTGGTCCATTGCAGCTGGAAATCCATGTCGTGTGATTAGAAAAATAACAGATGAGGACAGGAGAAAATTGTTTCACAATGAAGAAATTGATGATGAAGCATGGGATATGATATGTGCACAGGCGGAAAAATAATATGATCATGAGAGAACGGATTGCAGCCGGATAATTATCAGCAGATTATTGTGAAGGGCTTCCGGAAGATCGGATAAACTGTAAAAAAGGAATGATTCAGTTTAATTCGGGAGTTTTTTTGGGTATAAACATCAATGCTGTTGTATTGCGGGTTATATTTTGCAAATATTGTTCTCATCGTATCATATCTCCCTAAAGCCAATTGAGTCTGTAAAATGCCTTATGAATTATAAGATTTTGATCAGTCTTTTTCTTCATAACTTCATGGTTCCTTTAACAAAAAAACATAAAAAATCAGAATAAAAATCCATCGAGTTCGATAAATGCATGACTCGATGGATTTTTTTCTATTGGTTAATCAAAACTTTACTGCCCATAAAAGAGGAATTGCAATGATGTTTTTTGTCTAAAACTGTATTTTAAATAATGCAGTTTTTTAAATGTGTAGAATATCAGATTATGAAAGACAAAAAAATATACAAAACAGGTAAAAATACTGAGAAGAAAATAGAAAGAACAAATGTATAATAAAGTTACTAAAAAATACAAAAAAATAAACAGAAAACAAACAATTTAATGAATGGAGGAAGGGAAAATGAAAAGTAATACTGTTATTTTTACTGAACCATATAAGGCTGAAATACAAGAAATTGATTGCCCTAAGCCAGGAAAATCAGAGGTTTTGATTCGAACGGAACAAACCTTAATTAGCACAGGAACGGAATTAACTTTCTTGACTGGGGAATGTCCGGAAAAATCAAAATGGTCAGAATATATTCACTATCCGCAAAAGAGTGGTTACTCAAATGTGGGTATTATTGAAGAAGTAGGTGAAGGTGTTTCAAAGGATTTAATTGGAAAACGTGTAGCAAGTTTCAGTGGACATTCACAGTATGTCATTGTGAATGTAAATGAGCTTCGTATGATTAATTATGAAATTAAACCAGAAGAAGCAACATTTTTTGCACTTGCAGAAACAACGATCAATGGAATTCGAAGAACTGGTATCGAATTAGGAAACAGGGTTGTAGTATATGGAGCTGGTATTGTAGGTCAACTGGCGGCCAGGTTTTTACTTGCAGGAGGATGTACAGAAATTTTTGTGGTAAACAGGAGTGAAGCAAGACTGAAGCATTTACCTGATCAGAGGGCAATTATTCCGATTTGCTCCACAAAAGAAGATCCAATCTCGATTATAAAAGAATATACATATGGGGATATGGCAGATATTGTTATTGAAACAACGGGAAATGCAGATGCGATTCCGGAAGAATTTTTAGCTTTGCACCAGCAGGGAAAGCTTTGTATGTTGAGTTCACCTAAGAAAAAGACCTTAATTGATTTTCATGATTGTTGTAATGCAGTAAGTGTAAACATTATTGGCGCACATACATCTTCACAGGCACCGGTAAAAACTTATGACAATCCGTGGACATGTGAAAGAAATAGTGAAACATTTTTTAAGTTGATTTACAACAAACAGGTAGATATGTCAGAAATGATTACACATCGTGTAAGCTATAAAGAGGCACCGCAGATGTATCAGATGCTGTTAAAGGATCGCACGCAGGCAATGGGTGTTGTTCTGGATTGGAGATAAGATGAAGGGTAGTAAAGAAGAAATTAAGGCAATCGATTTACGTAGCGATTATAAAGTAAATCCGATAGGAATTCACAATGTAGCTCCACGCTTATCCTGGAGAATGACGGCGTATGGAAAAAACCGCAAACAGAGTGCCTACCAGATTCAGGTATTTAAAAAGGAGTCGGATATTAAGGAAGTTCTTGTCTGGGATAGCGAAAAAGTTTATTCCGGCGAATCTGTGAACATTCCGTATAAAGGAAAGCAGCTTGCATCCAGAGAGAGGGTTTATTGGAAAGTTCGTATATGGGATGAAAAGGAAAATGTTTCTGAATGGAGTGAGGAGGCTTTTTTTGAAGCCGGTTTATTAAATAAGACGGATTGGGAAGCAGAGTGGATTTGTGCGCCAGAGAAGGCAGCAGCGGTTTATTTTAGAAAAGTCTGCAATATAGAGAAGCAGCCGAAATCCGGGCGGTTGTATATTTCCGGGTTAGGGTATTACGAAGCTTATCTTAACGGAAAAAAATGTGGGGAAGATGTTCTCACGCCGAATCGAACGCATTATACGGAACGAGTTTTTTACCATACATATGATATAACAACTGCGGTTGTTCACGGAGAAAATGTTTTTGGTGTTGAGCTTGGTAATGGATGGTATAACCAAAAAGATAAAATTAACGAAAAAAAATTATGGTATGGATATCCAAAGCTTTTGTTCCAGATTGAAATAGAATATGCAGATGGAGACAAAGATGTATTTATAAGCGATGAAAATACGAAATGGCATGAAAGCCCTAGAATTTATAATAATATTTATTTTGGAGAAATATATGATGCACGTAAGGAGAGTATAGGCTGGCGAGAAAAAGATTTCGAAGACCTGGATTGGAAATTTGCAGGTAAAGCAGAGAAACCAGGCGGAGAATTAACCAAACAGAAAGCTCCGTCAGATCAAAAGATTTGCGAACTTTTTCCAAAGAAGATCAGTGAAGTAACGCCCGGAATGTATGTGATTGATTTTGGTCAGAATATGACTGGCTGGGTTAAAATGAGGGTATCTGGCAAAGAGGGAGATAAGGTTCAGTTACGGTTTGGTGAAGAACTATGGCCGGATGGGAAAATAAATTATTATAGTACTGGAAGCGGGTGGAAACAGCAAAAAGATATTTATATTTTAAGTGGAAAAAAAGAAGAATATTATGAACCGGCATTTACGTGGCATGGATTTCGATATGTAGAGGTACAGGGATATCCGGGAATCCCAAAGAGGGAAGACTTTGTGGCGGTGCATATTCGGGCAGGTGTCGAACGGTCAGGTAAATTTATATGCTCTAACGCATTGATCAATCAGATTCAGAAAGCAAGTCTGTGGTCGATGGAGAGTGGTTTACATGGAGGCATTCCACTTGATTCTCCTCACAGAGAACGGCAGGGGTATGGAGGGGATGCATTGATTACAGCAAAAGCTATGATGTATAGCTATGACATGCACGAATTCTATTCCGACTGGATGGATGACTTTATAGATGCACAGGACAAGACAACAGGATTTTTGCCACACACAGTACCATGTCAGGACGGCGGTGGTGGTCCGGCCTGGGGCAGTGCTTTGATTATTATCACATGGCTTATGTACCGTTACTACGGAGACACGAAGAGTGCAGAAGAGTATTTTGATAATATGATTCATTGGATGCAATTCCTGCAGACCGGAATGGAAAAAGGAATTGTTGAGGGTGAAGGTACAGATAAGGACTGTCTTGGAGAATGGTCGACACCTGGAGAAATTTTAATACCTCCGCGATTTGTTAATACTTTTTTCTATGCATATAATGCGAAACTTATGACAGAATTGGCAGAGGTGCTTGGCCGGTCAGCAGATGCAGAGTATTTTCAGAATCAGTATAATGAAACAGTGCTTAGCTTTAGAAACGAGTTTTATGATTCTAAAAATGGTAGGTACAGTATTGGGGCACAGGGAACGGAAGCATTTGCGAATAAGTTGGGTGCTATCAGAGAAAGAGAACTTTGCGAAGTAAAACAGTATTTGGAGAAACATATTACCAAGGAGTGCGAAGGAAACTTAGATACAGGAATTTTTGGGACACCATTATTATTTGAAACACTTGTTGAATTTGGCCTTGGTGAAGTAGCCTATCATATGATTACTAGCGTAACGTATCCAAGCTATGGATATATGATTACAAATGGAGCCACTACATTATGGGAATACTGGGAAAAAGAGTATGGATTTTATCAGTGTCCTGCGAATCATAATCAGCCGATGTTCGGCAGTATAAGCAGCTTCTTTTACGAAAAGCTGGCTGGAATTAAGCCATTAAAGCCGGCATACAAGAAAATTGAAATTAAGCCGGCAATGATAGGAGATCTCAGATTTGTATCATCCAGTGTAAAGACACCGTATGGAGAAGTCTGCATAGATTGGGAGAGAAACGAAGACGAAATTTTAGTGTCTGTGGTAATTCCGCCAAATACGGAAGCAGTTTTGCTGATTCCAGGACAAGAAAGAAAAGAAATTGGATCTGGTAACTATCAGTTTAGATATGTTGCATGTGAGAAATAATAAGAAATACAGCTTGCCTTTTTTAGCAGGCTGTATGACTATGAAAAACTGGAGTTAACACGATAAAAGTTTTAAGTTTATCAGTATGAAGATTGTGAGAGATTATAATTTATGGAAGGGTGATAAAAAATGTCTTACAGAAGTCATGAAATTTTACAGGGTCCCGGGTATGCAAATGTAAGAGCTTTATATAAAGCAGACGGATATGCAGAAGAGGAACTGAAACGCCCAATCATTGGGATTGCAAATGCATATAATTCGATTTGTCCGGGTCATATTGTCCTGCGCCAGATGGCAGAAAGAATTCGTGAAGGAATTCAGGCGGCAGGGGGGATGCCAATTGAATTTGGAACAATTGGTGCCTGTGATGGAATTGCAATGGGACACGAGGGCATGCGTTATATCCTTCCGGCAAGAGAAATGATTGCAAATGATGTGGAGGCAATGGTGCAGGCTCATCGTTTAGACGGCATTGTATTACTGGGAAGCTGTGACAAAATTATTCCGGGAATGTTGATAGGAGCAATGAGGGTAAATTTGTCTGCAATTTTTATTAATGGAGGACCAAGTCTTCCGGGACATATGGCAGATGGAAATCCCTATGGAGGAGAGTGGATCGACCATTCCTGTATTCAGCAGTCGGAAGGAGCTTTACAGGCAGAAAAGATTACAGAAAAAGAGTTTAAGTGGATAGAGGATAATGCAATGCCGACAGTTGGATCCTGCGCGATGCTTGGTACAGCAAATACAATGGGATGCCTTGCAGAAGCTATGGGAATCATGCTGCCAGGTTCAGCTACGATTCCGGCAGTATATAGTAAACGTATGGCCGCCGCTTACAATAGTGGAAAAGCAATCGTTGATTTGGTACATAAGAATATAAGGATTCAGGATATTATTACAAAAAGGGCGCTGGCAAATGCAATAATGGTAAATTCAGCGATGGGAGGGTCAACAAACGCTGTATTGCATTTGCTGGCAATTGCACATAGCGGAAAAATTAATTTAACAATAGATGATTTTGAAACGATCAGCAGTGGGATTCAGCATTTGGTGGCTATGATTCCGGCTGGAAAATATACATTGTTTGATTTCTTTGAAGCTGGCGGCGTACAGGCTTTGATGAAAGAGATGGAAGAAAAACTGTATGTGGATGCATTAACATGTACAGGAGATACATTATATGAGAATTTGATGCATGCAGAGAATAGATCTCGGGAAGTAATTCATGCAATTCAAAATCCAGTACATAAGCGAGCAGGTATTAAGATCCTGTATGGAAATATAGCACCCGACGGTGCGGTAACGAAGCCGTCAGCAATTCCAGAAGAGGCAGTACACTTTTGTGGAAAAGCAAAGATTTATGAAAGTGAAGAATCGGCGTTGACAGGAATTCGGAATGGAGAAGTACAAGGTGGGGAAGTTGTTGTGATTCGAAATGAAGGACCCAAAGGTGGACCAGGGATGCCGGAAATGTATAAAGCTATGAAGCTGTTAGTTGGCTTAGGCTTGGGATCGAAGGTATGTCTGATTACAGATGGCAGATTTTCAGGATCAAACAACGGGTGCTTTGTGGGGCATATTTGTCCTGAAGCTGCAGACGATGGAGCGATTGCATATTTACAGGATGGGGATATGATATCAGTCGATGTGGAAAATGGAAAAATTGATGCAATAGATGTAGATTTTGAAGAACGAAGGAAAAAGAAATACATATGTCATCAAAAGGTAGAAGGATATTTGTACCAGTATGCAAAAAATGTGACATCTGCATCAAAAGGAGCAGTGATTCCCACTTATGAGAACGAATGATAGATGCAGCATCGTTAATAATTGAGGGAAAGAGGCAGTAGTGTAGTGTGAAAGAAAGTAGAGGAAGACCATAAATTGACGCACTTGAATAAGCTGTCTAAGGCAGGCAACTTTTTAAAGTGTTATAGAGTTAGAAAATTAAATCAAGAAGCTAATGGTTCATCAGGAGGAAATAATCCCTCTCGTTGTAATAGTTTCTTGGCTTGCTTGATAGCTTTTGCTTTTTGTTTTTCAACAAGAGCTACAGGCATATCGATTTTGTAAAGATCGCTCGGATTCCACTGCTCACCAGTAGACAGCATCTGATAGATAGCAGTAAGAATCATACGGGCAATAGCGATAATGGCTCTTTTCTTGCCACGGCGTTTGACAAGAGAATCATATTTCTTTTTGTAGTAAGGAGATTTGTCAGATTTTACGGCTGCATGAGCACACTGTACTAATGCAGGTTTGAGGTAGATACCGGCACGTGTAATCCGAACAGACTTCTTCTTACCAGCAGACTCATTGCTGCCTGGCGTTAAACCAGCCCAGCAACACAAACGTTTAGAACTTGAGAACTGAGACATGTCAGTACCGATTTCGGAGATGACAGTGATTGCACTATCACGTTTGACACCCGGAATGGTACAGAGAAACTGGACAGCATCTTCTTTGGATTTGAGCCTCCTAAGAAGCTTAGATGCGATTTCTTCGTGGTTAATAGATGTACCCGATTGTTCAAGCAGATAGTCGATAATGGATGTGGATGACTTCCCAAAGATATCGGAAACAACAGAATCTAATGCAACATTACAAACGGTAAGAGCATTCTGATATCTATTCTTTTCACTTGAACGGCAGGAAACAAGCTTGTAACGATAGCGAGTGTATTCCCTAAGAATACGGACTTTCTTGCAAGTAATATAATTGCCTTTGACAAGTCCAAGGCGGAACAAATCTCCAATCCATTTAGAATCTTTTGTATCATCTTTGTTGCCTTTCACCGCCTTTACCCATTTAGGATTGGCAATGACAACATTGATATCATCTTCCAGAAGATTAAAGACAGGAACTCAGTATTTACCTGTGGATTCCATGCAGACATTATGGCAATCATTGTCGAGAAGCCATTGCTTGAATTCAAGAATTGAATTGTTAAAGGTGGAAAAGCGCTTCTTTTGGTAAGAAGGCTCAATGCCACCAGTGGTTTTTACAATTGTGGCAACGAGAAAAGATTTGTGGACATCGACACCACAACAGGTTTGATAAGTAACTTTCATAGTCAGACTCCTTTCGTGAATGATAAGAAGCCATTGACTGAACTGCCACACAATTAAACGAAAGGCTTAAACAATTCTTAGTGTACGGATTCATGATGTCACTTATTTGTGCTTGAAAAGGCAGAACTTACACTGATTAGTATGCTGTCTAAAACGAAGAAAGTTATTACAACTCCTCCTCCCGTGCTTTGTAGTGTAGCTTCTTGCAAACTATTTTACAGCACAGTGTAGAGAGTTGGAACACTTTCATTACTATTTGCGCCGCCAGCCGAAGGCGGCGGAATGGAGATTAGTATGAAGGATTTTCAGGAAAAAATTGAAAAAATAGGAGTTATTCCGGTTATCGTAATCGATGAAGCAAAAAATGCAGAACCGCTTGCAGAAGCATTAGTGGCGGGTGGGCTTCCGTGTGCGGAAATTACATTTCGAACACAGGCTGCGGAAGAAAGTATCCGCATTATGACGCAAAAGTATCCCGAGATGATAGTTGGAGCTGGGACTGTTTTAAATGTAGAACAGGTTGAACGTGCGATGAATGCAGGTGCACGATTTATTGTTTGTCCCGGGTTTGATTCAAAAGTGGTTGACTATTGCCTGGAACGAAAAATTCCAGTTTTACCTGGATGCGTTACACCATCTGAAATAATGCAGGCGATCGCCTGTGGTTTAAAAATGGTGAAATTTTTCCCGGCGGTTCAGTTTGGTGGGGTGGCAATGATTAAAGCGTTGGCAGCACCGTATAATGAAATGAAATTTGTGCCGACCGGTGGAGTAAATAAAGAGAATTTAAAAGAGTTTCTTTCGTATAAGGCAGTAGCAGCTTGCGGGGGGAGCTGGATGGTAAAAAGGGAATGGATTCAGAACGGTGAATTTGACAGAATCCGAAGTCTGGTAATAGAAGCTGCAAAATTAAAAGGTGAAATCAGGTCAGAAAATAGAAACGAAAAAAGGAGATAATGAAAAAATGGATTTACATCTAAAGGAATCGTGTGAATGTAAATATGATGCAGTTTCACTTGGCGAAGTAATGCTGCGACTGGATCCGGGTGAAGGAAGAATTCGCACTGCGCGTTCATTTCGAGTTTGGGAAGGCGGCGGAGAATATAATGTGATTCGAGGCCTGAGTAAGTGCTTTGGGTTAGATACAGCAGTTATTTCTGCATTTGCCAAAAATGAAGTGGGAATGTTGTTAGAAGATCTGATCTGTCAGGGAAAAGTAGATACATCATTGATTAAGTGGGCAGATACTGATGGAATAGGACGGGTATGCAGAAATGGCCTGAATTTTACAGAACGAGGATTTGGAATCCGCGGAGCGTTAGGATGCTCGGATCGTGCGAATACTGCAATTTCCAAGGCAACTTCGGCAGATTTTGATTTTGAATATATTTTTGGAAAGCTTGGTGTACGCTGGTTTCATACAGGAGGAATTTATGCAGCACTTTCAGAAAAATCATGTGAAACGGTAGTGGATGCAATAAAAATTGCCAAAAAATATGGTACAATTGTTTCGTATGATTTAAATTATCGCCCATCTATGTGGTCTGCAATTGGTGGTATTGAGAAAGCGCAGGAAGTAAATAAAGAAGTGGCAAAATATGTAGATGTAATGATTGGAAATGAAGAAGATTTTACTGCGTGTTTGGGATTTGATGTAGATGGTAATGATAATGAATTAAAGAAATTAAATCTTGAAGGATACGAGCGCATGATTAATAATGTAGTAGAGAAATATCCAAATCTGAAAATGGTGGCAACGACGCTTAGAGAGGTAAAGACGGCCACTGTGAATGATTGGGGTGCTATTTGCTGGGCAGAAGGTCGAATTTATAATTCAAAAAGGTATGAGAATCTTGAGATTTTAGATCGCGTAGGCGGTGGAGATTCTTTTGCATCTGGTCTGATTTATGGGATGTTGACGACAGGAGATCCGGAAACAGCACTTGAATTAGGAGTGGCACATGGAGCGCTTGCAATGACAACACCTGGAGATACGAGTATGGCAAACCGAAAAGAGGTTGAGGCGGTTATGCGGGGGGCTGGCGCACGAGTGAAGCGATAAAATGACAGGAAGGAGCAAGGGTAAAATATGAGAGCACTGGATGTACATGCTCATTTGGGCAAAGATGTTGTGTTTGGACATGTAATTACAGAGGAAAATTTACTGGATGGCTATAAGGATACGATCGTACAGGGAGCAATTGTACAGCCATCGTTACCACGTTTTTCATTAAAGGCAAATAAAGAAATCCATGATAGAATTTTTGAATTTTCGAAGTGTGATAAAATGAAAATCTGGGGGATGGCATCTATTTATCCGCATTTTACACAGGAAGAATATAGAGAAGAAGCTATTCGGTGCGTAAAAGAGCTTGGTTTTGTAGGATTGAAATTAACACCAATTGGTCACGCCTGTGATCCTGAATCAGAGGATGGCATGTATGCTTTTTCTGTGGCAGCTGAGTTGGGTGTGCCGATGATGGTTCATACCGGATCAGGAATACCATTTTCAAGTCCGATGCATATTTTGAAAGCTGCAAAAGAGTATCCTGAATTAAAAATTGTAGTGGCACATGCGGGAATGGGAGTGATGGCCAGAGAAGCGGTTATTTTGGCGCAGATTTGTGAAAATGTGTATCTTGAACCGACTTGGACCGGTGTTGCAGATATGGGCATGATTTATAAGGAACTGGGGGCAGGGAAGATAATGTTTTCTTCAGACCACGTAAACAATGTTACTGTGCAATATGAAACAATAAAAACCGTTGTGCCAGAAAAAGAAATGGAACAAGTGTTATATAAAACAGCAGAAAGTGTGTATAAAATCACGTTATAGAGGGATATGAATATACGTAAATTAATGAAAGAGAAAGTAAGCAGAGTAAGTATTTCCAGCAAAATGTCAATTGTTATGACCGTGTCGATTGTTTTAATCCTCACGGTCTTTCTTGGCGTAAACAGATATTATAATTCATTTTTCGTGTATCAAAAACTTGAAAATGCGTCTTTGACATATTTGGATAGTATAGATAGGATGATGGAAAATTTAGTAGACACTTTGGATGGTTATTCAAGAATTTGTTTTTCCAATGCAGGAGTTCAGGAGTTACTGGATAAAAATTCGAGTGGGCAGGTTGATTTTTCATTGCAGGACAATGTTAATAATTATCTGTGGGAACTGGTTGTAAATGTAAAGCAGATAGAATCTATTTATTTGTATAGTAATAATGGACTGGTAGCCTCAGCAGATAGGCAGGAGCTGCATTATCCACGATATCGTTGTATTAAAGATTATGAATGGTATGATGAAGAGGAATATGGGGAATATCATGTTGATTTTTCGAGCGATGATTTTTACAGAAAAGGTGATATGCCGGAGATTAGTTTCAGAAGAGCAGTAAGAAGTACGACTAATTTTAAAAAAATCGGTTATATGATTATGACGGTCTCTTCCGATGTATTAAAGGATTTTTTAGTGGCGGATAATGCGGACAAATATGAAAGGGTATTTTGTCTTTTGAATAATGAGGAATCTGTAATTGTGATCTCTGATAATGTGTATATGGACGAAATGCAGAAAATCGGAAAAGACATGATTCAGAATGAAAAAGCAATGGTGCTCCGGAATATGTTTGATGAAAAATATATGTTTTGTATTTTGAAATCGGAGGAAGGATATTATATGGATGCTATTTCGGTAGAGGATGCCTATCAAAGAAATCGAGAGAAAAGTTTAGTGGATATTGCATTGATTATTTTACAGGCTATGCTCACCCTGGTTTGCATTGTTATGATTTCTAAACTATATACACGACCGATAAAGGAGCTGATGATTGCGATGCGCTGTCTGCAAAACGGTGTATTTCAGCCAGTGAAAATGAATTCTGCTCATTACGAAATACAGGAACTAATACATGTTTACAATGAAATGGTAAAAAAAATCAATGAATTGCTGGAAAAAACAAAGGAGGCAGAACGATTAAAGGGAAAAGCAGATTTAAAAGTGCTTACTGCACAGATAAATCCTCATTTTTTATATAATACATTTGACTCCATAAAAGCGTTGTTTGTTTTGAAACGATATGATGATGCATATGCAATGATAGATGCGCTCTCCAGATTTTATAAAATTAATCTCAGCAAAGGAGATGATTTTATAACAATAGAGAAAAACCTGGTGATGTTAAAAAGCTATATTGATATTCAACAAATGCGTTTTGGTGGAGAGTTTGAATACATATACTCGGTTGATCCGGAAATTATGCAGTGGAAAATTTTGAAATTTGCTTTACAGCCGTTGGTGGAAAACGCAATTAATCATGGCATACATGGGTTTACGACAGAAGGGATTATTAATCTTGATATAGTCCGGACAGGAGAAAAGAGTCTTAAAATCACATTAATGGATAATGGACGCGGAATGTCTAAAGAAGCTCTGAAAAAAGCTATTTCAGGAGAAGAGGGAAGAAATGGCAAATCTTTCGGATTATTTGCAACGCTTCATCGACTTCAGTATTGTTATGGTGATCGAATTTGGTGGAGTATTGAGTCGGAAGAAAATGGTGGTACTACAATTATAATGAAAATTGAAGTGGAGGAGTGTTGAATATGCTAAGGCTGATTATTGTAGATGATGAATATTTACTTAGACAATTAATCAGAAATATAATCGATTGGAAAGCATTAGATATTGAAGTCGTAGGAGAAATGGCATCAGCAGAGCTGGCAATGCGGCAGCTTGAGTCTTTAAAGCCGGATATCATTTTGACGGATATCTGTATGCCAGATATAGATGGTCTGACTTTTGCAGAAAAAATAAAAGGTAGAAATCCAGACACAAAAGTGATCGCAATTACCGGCTATGATAATTTCGAATATGCGAAAAGGGGAATTTGCATAGGGTTGGACGGCTATATTTTAAAGCCGATCAATGAGGAAGAACTTACAGAATGTATTGTTAAGATCAAGAAAAAAATTCTGGAAGAAAACAGAAAGAGAAATGAAATAGAAACTCTTTCGATATTTAAAAGAGAAGCAGAGGAAATCGTTAAAAATTATTATTTGACAAAGCTTCTGGAATCAGATGTGCCGGAAAAAATTGTGAATAGCCAGTTGATGGAGGAATTGGCTTTGGAAACAAGCCCAATGGTATGGATAGTTGTTTTTCAATGGAAAACAAACCTGATTGCCAAAAGGACTGGGAATGAAGAACTTTTAGATTGTGAGATGTGGATTGTCAATTATTGTAAAGAAAAATTAAAAAAAATGGTTTGGGTTCATGGAACGGCTAATAGGTTGATTATTCTTGATCCTGAAAAAGATATCATGCCTGAGACAATATTAAAGCAGCTGCAAGAGGAATGGAAAAAGGAATTTGAGTGTCCGTTGTATTACGGGACAGAGGTTATATATAATCAGGAAAAGAGTATTCATGAGGGCTATATAGAGGCGGTTAATCAATTAAATATCGAATTGGTTAATGGAGAAAATAAACCAGAAGATATATGGAGATGGAAACAGCAAAAAAAAGAAACTAAGCAGTTATGGGATCTCAACGAGTTGAAAAGGCTGCAATATTGTGTTGAGGCAGAGGATTTAGAAGAAGTAGAAAAAGTAATTGATAGTTATTTTCTGAAATGGAAAGATGTTACGTTAGATGATATGGAACTGTTGCAGGTGCAATTATTGAATATCTATTTTTATTTTTACACTTCATTTGGAGATCGTTGCATTGATGCAGTTGCAATGCAATATATGAATTTTTATGAAAATGTAAAACATGCGGAGAATATACTTGAGTTAAAAAATGCATTTTTAATAGGATGTCAGGCACTGCAGGAGATGTTAAGGGGGAGGGAGACAGCGGCAGACAGTTACAAACTCATTTATTCTATGAAACAATACATAAAAGAAAACTTAGATGACCCGGATTTTTCATTAGGCGCATTGGCAAAGGCATATTATATGAATAGCAGCTATTTAAGCCGTTTTTTTAAAGAGAAGGTAAAAAGCTCATTTGTAGAGTATTTGACAGAACAACGTATTGATAAAGCAAAGCAGCTTTTGCAATATGGGAACTTTAAGATTTACGAAGTGGGCGAAAAAGTGGGAATTTATAATGCAAATTATTTTGGGATTTTATTTAAAAAGAAAGTGGGCGTAACGCCAGCTGAGTACAGAAAACAATACGAAAAATAGTGCAAAACAGATACAGGAAATGGAAAAATGGAAAAAATAAAAGGAAAAATAACTAATAAACATAGAATATAAAGCAAAAAAATATCAAAAACAGCTAACAGGTAAAATAAGTGTTGAAAAATGTAAAAAGTGTGAGATTGGAAGAGATAAGCTTTTGTTATAATAAAACCATCAAAAACAAAGGAAAGGAGAAGTTATTATTCATGTGAAGAATAATAACAAAAGGCAAATGAAAAAGCATTTAAAAAAGGCTGCAACAGTATTGGCATGTACGGGAATGGTTGCAGGAGCATTTACAACCACGGCTTTTGCAGAGGATGCAGAGCAGATCACATTAAACGTGTCCCATATCTTCGTGGATCAGACAGATGGGCAGTGCAGAGGATGGTATAAGGCATTGGATGAATATAAGGAATCTCATCCCAATATTACGATTGTAGAAGACACTGCAGACAATGATGCATATAAAACTAAGCTGAAGACGCAGCTTGCAGCAGGTGCAGTTCCAGATGTATTTTATGCTTGGGGAGGTGGCTTTACAAAGCCATTTGTAGAAGCAGGAATGGTAGAAAATCTTGATCCGTACGTGGAAGATGGAACGATTGATCTGGATGCTATGATGCCGGATATTTGTAACAACTTTTATTATGATGGCTCATTGTACGGCCTTCCATTGGATAGCTTCATAGGAGTGCTGATGTGCAATCAGTCTCTGTTTGATGAATATGGTCTTGAAATACCAAAAACAATGGATGATTTATATGCCGTGTCCGCCACCTTTAATGAAAATGGAATTACGCCAATTGCGATGGGGGAAAAAGATAAGTGGCCGGGACTGTTTCCATTTGGTGCATTGGCACTTCGATATGGCGGTGTAGAAAAAACAATAACGATGTTGAATGGCGAAGGAAACTTTGATCAGGAATTTGTGCAGAAAACTGCGGAAGAACTTCAGAAGATGGTTGATGAAGGTGTATTTGCTTCGGACAGTGTTGCTCTTACAGATGATGAGGCAACAGAGGAATTCCGTCAGGGAAGAGCGGCTATGTGGTATAGCGGAAACTGGAAGGTAGATTTACTTTGCGAAGAAGGATCTCCGCTTGAGGGCAAATTAACCATGGTAAACTGGCCGGCAGTTTCTGGTGCAGACGGAGACCAGAATTCATTTGTCGGAGGCGCAAGTGCAACGCTTGTAGCATCAGCGACGAGCGCTCATAAAAAAGAAGCAGTTGAATTTATGACATTTATGAGTGAGCATTTTTCCAATTACGCATATGAAGAAGGAGCGATCCTTCCGACATGGAAATATAGTGGCGATATGGAATTGAAACCATTTCAGCAGACATTACTGGATTTGATGCAGGGTGCAGATGGGTTCTGCCTTGCATGGGATACATTGCTGGATCCGGAAACAGCAGATGTTCATTCTACGTCACTGCAGGGAATTTATGCACAGCAGATGACAGCAGATGATTATGTTGAAGCTATGGCAGCTACGAGGTAAGTATGAATAAGATATTGGGAAATAAAACAGCGATTGCTGCATTTGTGGCACCTTCCCTCATTCTGTTCGGTGGCATTATCTTTTATTCGATTATTATGTCTTTCCGGTATAGTTTGCTTGACTGGAATGGATTTGGAGAAGGAATCTTTGTTGGGTTTTCCAATTACGCGAAAATGTTTCAGGATAAGGTGTTTTTAAGATCCGCTGTTAATTCACTGCTACTCGGATTTGTGACACTGGTTACGCAGCTGCCGCTGGCGCTTTTGCTGGCGTTGCTGCTCACCAGCGGCATTAAGGGAGAAGGATTTTACAGGACAGTGTTTTTTATCCCGATGACATTATCTTCGGTTGTAATTGGACAGCTGTGGTTGAAAATTTATAACCCGAATTATGGAGTACTGAATACTCTGTTGGGAGTATTGGGACTGGAAAGCTTACAAAGAAGCTGGTTAGGTGATGTAAATACAGCTTTATTTAGCGCTTTTGTTCCAATTATATGGCAGAATGTCGGATACCATATGTTGCTGCTTTATACATCTATTAATTCTATATCAAAAGATATATTGGAAGCAGCAAAATTGGATGGAGCAAGTGGAGTTAAGGCAGCGCGGTATATTACGATTCCATTAGTGAAACCAATGCTCAGAACATGTGCGATTTTTGTGGTAATTGGATCTTTAAAGGCGTTTGACATGATTTATGTATTAACAAATGGTGGACCGGCTCATATGACAGAAGTTCCAAGCTCCTTAATGTTTAGCAGTATATTCAATCTTAATAAATATGGCTATGGAAGTGCTATTTCTATATTTATCGTTGTTGAATGTATTGTTATGGCAGTTATTTTGCAGAAAGTATTTCTCGTGAAAGAGGAATCGGCTTGAGGAGGGAAAGAAGATGTATGCCAAACTTCATTCAAGAAAAGGAAATCTTTTAATACGGCTTATCATTACGGCTTTTTTGGTTTTTTGGGCCGCTGTGCAGATTTATCCGCTTATATGGCTTGTTTTCTTTTCCTTCAAAAGCAATGAAGAAATTTTTGGAGGAAATATTGCCGGGCCTCCGCTTGTATGGAAAGTTGAAAATTATAAAAATGCGTTAATGGGTGGAAATGTTTTTCGCTATCTTTTTAATAGCGTTTGGGTGTCTATGGCTGTTGTTATTGTTGCGTGTATTTTAATTGCAACATCGGCATATGCACTAAGCAGAATGAGATGGAAATTAAAGAAAATAGTTTACTGGATTTTTATTTCAGGAATGACAATCCCGCTTCATGCAACACTTCTGCCGTTGTTTTTACTTTTCCGAAAGATGCATATCATTAATAATCCTCTGTCAATTTTGATCCCGTATATTGTATTTGCATTACCGACAGGAATTTTGATTTTGACAAATGCCTATGCGTCTCTTCCTATAGAGATGGAAGAATCAGCCTGTATAGATGGATGCAATATATATCAGTTATTTTGGAAAATTATGTTTCCGCTTGTAAAGCCAACGGTAGCGGCAATTGCGTTATTTACATTCTTATCATCATGGAATGAGCTGATGTTCGCAATGACGTTTATAAGTGAACCCAAGTGGAAGACATTGACGATCGGATTACAGAGTCTTTCAGGAATGTTTTATACGGAATGGGGGCCAATTGGTGCAGGAATGGTAGTAGCAACAGCACCTGTTCTGATTATTTATTTGTTGCTGAACAGACAGGTACAAAATGCGCTTATTATGGGCGCAGTGAAAGGATGAGAACATGAAATTAAGAATAGGAATTATTGGATGTGGAGGAATCGCGACAGGAAAGCATTTATCAGCATTAAAATCAAATGGTGATTTGTGTGAAGTAGTAGCATTTTGTGATGGCATACTTGACAGAGCAAAAAAGGCGGCACAGGAGTATGGAGTAGAAAATGCACAGGTTTGCCAGAATTATAATGAGCTGCTGGCGAATCCGAATGTGGATGTTGTATATGTCTTAACGCCAAACATTAGCCATAGCCCAATTGCAGTAGACGCTTTTCATGCGGGAAAGCATGTGATGTGTGAAAAGCCGATGGCAATTAATACTGCAGAGGCGGAAAAAATGATGACCGCCTGGAAAGAGTCTG
This sequence comes from Blautia sp. MSK20_18, assembly GCF_020553125.1. NCBI lineage: Bacteria > Bacillati > Bacillota > Clostridia > Lachnospirales > Lachnospiraceae > Blautia > Blautia sp. MSK20_18. The sequence goes on along the minus strand of NZ_JAJCGR010000018.1, from coordinate 10,259 downwards.
GTAAAAAATTTTCTATCGGATACCAGAATCGTTATCGTGCGGATGTCCGTCATCTCCGCAGCGCGTGCCAGAATGGTGATTTGGGTGAGATATACTATGCGAAAGCATATGCAATTCGCAGAAGGGGAGTTCCGACCTGGGGAAGTTTTATACAGGGAAGTCAGCAGGGTGGTGGACCGTTAATTGATATCGGAACACATTCGCTTGATCTTGCGTTGTGGTTGATGGACAACTATGATGTGGAATCTGTGACCGGGACAGTATTTAAAAAACTGGGAAAACTGCCGCAGGCCACAGATGGGAACTTATGGGGAGCATGGGATACATCAAAATATGATGTAGAAGATTCTGCGATTGGTTACATAAAAATGAAAAGTGGAGCACTGGTTGTTCTGGAATCCAGTTGGGCTTTAAATATACTGGAAGCGCGTGAAGCAGAGGTTACACTTTGTGGAACGAAAGCAGGAGCGGAACTTAGAAATCAAAAAGAAGTGATTTATAATCGTGGAAAATACGGTCGGCTGACAGAAGAAGTGCTTACACCGGGAGAGCCACATGACTTTTTTGGAACACGGTATGATGCGCCGTATCTGGAGGCTAAGGAATGGTTGACTGCCATTTTGGAAGACAGGGATCCACTTGTACGACCAGAACAGTCATTGGTTGTGACACAGGTATTGGATGCAATTTATGAATCAGCGGCTAAAAATGAGACCGTGTGGTTTTAATAGTAGTAACAGTTACAACAATTTTTAGATTATGCTACAAAGATATTCAGTTTTTCGATGGATGCGCCCGACAAGTTCTTTACAAAACGGTCGTACTGGTACTTGCAAACAGGGATCAGATGCGATATAACGAGTCGAAATGGGGAACTCAAATGGATGGGCTGAGAGTAGACGTTATAGTCTTGACCTGAAACCTGATTCGGATAACGCCAACGTAGGGAAATACATGTCGGAAATGATTGGATTTTGTGTCCGTGCTCCCTGTTTTTTATGTGAACTGGGGGCACCACTTTTCACAGATGCAGACAGGCGCCGGATGATACAGATATTGTATCGTCCGGTGTTTTTTGTATCATGAAGAAATTTTTTTGAATCACAGGTGTCCTGGAAAGGAGAGCTTGGCTATGGTAAAGATCAACGGAGAAGAAAAACAGCTTGACGGAAGAAATCTTCTCTTTTGCTGGTGGATTTCTACGTGGTGGATGTGACGAATCTGAATCGTCAGATGTATTTTGTTTCACAGCTTGGAAAACCAAAGGCAGAGGCTTTGCCGGAGGTGCTGTATCGGATAAATCCATATCTGGTCTGTGAGTCGAGATGCGAAAAAGTAACGCCTGAAAATGTCAGAGAATTATTTGCGGACTATCCGATCGTATGCTGAATAATTCTTATTTAACTAATATATATTGTTTTATGCGGTCATGGTAAGATATATAATCATGACCGCCAGTTTTAACATTCTTCTACAAAACACAGTTTACTGTTTATAGTATTTCGCAACATCGTTTTTGAATTTTTCAAAAAGAGGATAATAAATATTTATAATATCCTGAAATTTCTCTGCGGCGAAAGTACCATCGTAATCATGAGACAAATGATTTCTGGATTTCAGCATTTGCAGCCAGGTGTCATCATCAATAATACCATTGGTAAATGCCTGCTGCAGAGTTTCGCGTGGAGAGCCAACTGCAAAATCAAGAATTCCCATTTTTTTGATCAGAATATCTTTCATAACTTTCCAGGAGATGTCGAAAGTAAGACTGAAATTGAGAACAGTTCCTTCGAGAACAAAATCGGTCTTGGGGTCGGCTGTTTTGCTTTTTGCAAGATTGGAGAGACTTTTACAGAAAGTGTTATAGAGGTTAATAAATTTGTTTTCCATATTTTTTTATATCCTCCAATAAATACTCATTTTTTATACTGTCAAAGTCAAAAATATCAATTTTCCTTAGCGTTTCAATCTGCAGAAGATCATCTTCTAACTGCATTAGATTATCACAGCCGTATACTACAAAATCAATATCACTGGTGGGGGTCGCAGTGCCTGTGGCGAAGGAACCGAATAAATCAAGGCGCTTTACATTATTTTTTTTGCAAATCATGGTTACTTTTTCGATGATTTCGGAAATTGGCATTACGTTCATGATCCACTCATGTCCTCCTTTACTTGGAAAATTCTGATAAAAATATGATAGCAGTTTCTATAGATTAATTCAACTTTAAAGACACTGACTGCGGTTGGTGTTATTCTATAGTCGTAATCCTTTCGTGGCGTTATGGATTATTTTAATTTTTCTTTTTCGGCATTTAAGAGTTCAAGATTGAGCCCTTGTTCTCCAGCTGTTTTATCTACCCAAAGATTCAAAGAGTCTATGGCTAAAGAAATTTCATCAAGTTTTTTACTGATATAAGCAAAATCTTTCATTTCATCATCACTGATCTTACCGTCACGGGCAATTTGGATCAGACGACCGGTAAGAGGATTGATTTCATTTAAACTGGCAATTGTCTCCAAAATGATATTTGACAGATCGGTCATTTCTATTTCTGGAACATAACGATAGCCGATTTCGCATTTGTGAGAGCAATAATAATTGCAAAGATCTGGTCTTTTATAGGCATCTGCCATCTGGAGGATATCATAAGGCGTAGGTTCTTGTGTTTCATATTCAAATTTTTCAATTTTTGAATCAGAGACAGCATCCATTTTTTCACTGGCTTCTGCTCTTGTAAGTCCTGCCGCTTCTCGGCAAAGCTGGTAAATTGTTTTGTTTTCCCTGGTGGATTGTTTACCCATGAGAATTTCCTCCTCGTATATCGCTAAACTCGCGGATTATTTATGTTCCAGGCCGCATGCTGAGCGTGTATTTCTTATATTAATTTTATTATACATAAATTATGAATTAACAACAAGTAATAGACTTTGTAAAATTACCTATTTTATAAAGCATTTCACGGGAATTTTTTACAATTAAATAATCCATTCCAAGGAAAAGCCAGCCCAGCTATTCATTGGAAAGACCATAGAAAAGACAGGTTCAGATACACTGATTAACCTCAGTATGTCCGGAACTGTTTTTTTGTTGCTATCGTTACTTTCGGGTGTCTTTGCCACGCTTGCTTCCTGGAGATTTCAATGACAAACCCTCTCCCATAAGGTATAATAAAGCAGAGTATTCAGCCGGATGCTTTTGAGGATGATCTGATTTTCAAATGGGATTCTCAGATTGGGAAAGGCCTGGATAGTTCTTATATGAAGGATGTACTTGAAGCACAAGTAATTATGAATTAGTGAAAGAAATGATGTTACAGGCGGAAGTCTATGTGTATGAAGATGATAAAATGATTCAGGGGTTTGTCGGATTAAGTAACGAATACATGGAAGGTATTTTTGTTTCTGATGAAATGCAGTCATGTGGTATAGGTAAGCTTTTATTAGACTATATCAAGAATAAAAAAGTTAGATTGCGATTAAACGTATACCAGAAGAATGCCAGAGCCCTCTCTTTTTATCAAAGAGAAGGGTTCGATATTCAATGTGAAGGATTCGATGATGCTACTGGTGAAAAAGAATACACAATGTTGTGGCAACAGAAATAGAAAGCGGATTTTTGGGGAGGATTTTATATGGAGTTTAACAATAAGGTAGTGATTGTGACGGGAGGCGCGCAGGGCATTGGAAAGACCATTGCAGAGGAATTGCCTTTATGAAAAAAGCATAAATATAATGACAACACCCAAAAGAAAGGAAGAAGTAATCATGTATAAAAAATTAATGACATGCCTGGAAAGCGTAAGAAAGAAAATTGATTTCAAACCAGAAGTTGCACTGATCCTTGGATCCGGACTTGGAGATTTTGCAGATGGAATTCAGATTGAACAGACCATCGACTATACGGACATCGAGGGATTTCCGGTTTCTACTGTAAAAGGACATAAGGGACGTTTTGTGTTTGGGTATGTGGAGAAAACACCGGTTGTAATCATGCAGGGACGTGTTCATTATTATGAAGGATACGCAATGTCAGATGTTGTTCTTCCAACGCGTCTTATGGGAATGCTCGGTGCGAAAAAAATCCTTCTCACTAATGCAGCAGGAGGAGCTAATCCTTCCTATAAACCGGGAGATTTCATGATGATCACAGATCACATTACAACGGGAGTTCCAAGCCCTCTGATAGGACCGAACATGGATGAGCTGGGAACCAGATTTCCGGATATGAGTGAGGTATACAGCCGCCGTCTTCAGGATGTGATCCGCAAATGTGCAAAAGAATGTGACATCAAACTTCAGGAAGGTGTTTATGTACAGTTTACAGGACCAAATTATGAGACTCCTGCAGAAGTAAGACTTGCACAGAGATGGGGTGGAGATGCAGTTGGAATGAGCACCGCATGCGAAGCTATGGCTGCCCGGCACATGGGAATGGAAATCTGTGGAATTTCCTGCATCACAAATATGGCAGCAGGAATTTCCCAAAAAGAGCTTAACCATAAAGAAGTGCAGGAAACAGCAGACCGCGTAGCGAAATCCTTCAAGGAATTAGTAACAAAAGTTGTTGTAAATATGTAAGATCCATAAGTAAGACATCAGAAAGGAGACAAAAATTATGAAGAAATATAAGAGAATATTTACTATTGTAATAGACTCCTTTGGGGCAGGAGAAATGCCGGACGCAGCCCAGTACGGGGATGAAGGAACAGATACTATGGGACATATTTCCCAGAATGTAGATGAATTTACGATTCCAAACCTTCAGAAGCTTGGAATTGCAAATCTTCATCCGTTGAAACAGGTTGCAGCAGTGGAGCGACCAATGGGTTATTATACATTTTTAAAAGAAGCCAGTACCGGAAAAGATACTATGACAGGACACTGGGAAATGATGGGGCTTCACATCACAAAACCGTTTAAGACTTTTACAGAGACCGGATTTCCAAAAGAGCTGATTGATGAGCTTGAGAAGAGAACGGGACATAAAGTAATTGGAAACAAGAGCTCCAGCGGAACAGAGATCCTGGATGAACTGGCTGAGGAAGAAATCGCTACCGGTCATATGATCGTTTACACATCTGCTGATTCTGTATTGCAGATCTGCGGAAATGAGGAGACTTTCGGACTGGATGAATTGTATCGCTGCTGTGAGATCGCTCGTGATATCACCATGAGGGATGAGTGGAAAGTCGGACGTGTTATTGCAAGACCTTACCTTGGCAAGAAAAAAGGTGAGTTCAAACGTACCAGCAACCGCCATGATTATGCACTGAAGCCTTACGGAAAAACTGCGCTTAATGCATTGAAGGATGCAGGTTATGATGTGATCTCCGTTGGAAAGATTTTTGATATTTTTGACGGCGAGGGACTGACAGAGTCTAATAAGTCAAAAAGCTCTGTTCATGGAATGGAGCAGACAATTGACATTGCGAAAAGAGAGTTTGAGGGGCTTTGTTTTGTAAATCTTGTAGATTTCGATGCTCTTTGGGGACATCGACGCAATGTAAAGGGATATGCAGAGGAACTTGAAAGATTTGATGTAAAACTTGGTGAACTTCTTGATGAGCTTCGTGAGGATGACCTTCTGATCATTACAGCTGACCACGGAAATGATCCGACGCATACAGGAACTGATCACACAAGAGAAAAAGTACCATTTTTTGCTTATTCCCCATCTATGGAGGGATACGGAAAACTGGAAGATCAGAATACTTTTGCAGTAATCGGTGCAACGATCGCAGATAATTTTGAAGTTAAGATGCCGGAGGGAACAATTGGAAGTTCTCTTCTGGATGAACTGAAGTAAAAGGAACGTAAAATGGATAAAAAAGATATATTAAAAAAGGTGGATCACACATTACTTGGACAGACTGCAACATGGGATGATATTCGAGGAATCCTGGATGATGCCATGAAATATGAGGCTGCATCTGCATGTATTCCGGCTGCTTACGTAAAACAGGCAGCGGAATATGTAGCGGGAAAACTTCCGATTTGTACAGTGATCGGTTTTCCGAACGGATATAATACAACTGCTGTAAAGGTATTTGAGACGAAAGATGCCATTGCAAATGGTGCTTCAGAAATCGATATGGTTATTAACATCGGATTTTTAAAGGATGGAAGATATGAGGAAGTAGAGAATGAGATTCGTGCGATCCATGAAGCTTGTGATGGAAGAATCCTCAAAGTTATCATTGAGACATGTCTTCTTACCGAAGAAGAGAAAATTAAAATGTGTGAGATCGTTACAAATGCAGGAGCAGAATTTATCAAAACTTCTACCGGATTTTCTACAGCGGGAGCAACTTTTGCAGATGTAGAGCTGATGAAGAAATATATTGGAAAAAATGTAAAAGTTAAGGCAGCAGGTGGAATTTCATCCTTCGATGATGCAGAAAAATTTATCAGTCTTGGCGCAGAGCGTCTTGGAACAAGCCGTCTTATTAAGATCCTGAAAAATACGGACACTGGTGCAGGATATTAACACTGTGAAAGAGGACTGTCAAAGACAGGATTATACATAAATTATGAACTAACAACAAGTAATAGAATTTGTAAAAGTATCATTTCACATTTTTCTACCAGCTGTGGATAAAGGATGGACGGAATCTAAAAAATACGATAAAATCTGCATTAGAAATGCTGTTGTCGTGAAATTTACAAACGCTCGAAAAAGGAAAAATAAACATGGCAAAGAAAGATTTGCTATCCGGTACCGGCGTTAATTTATATAGGTGATATTATGAAAATTACTTACATTAACCACAGTGGATTTTTGGTTGAGACCAGAGACTGCTACTATATTTTTGATTATTACAAGGGTGAATTACCGAATCTTGACAAGGAGAAAGAAGTGATCGTTTTTTGCAGTCACTTCCATAAGGATCATTTTAACCCACAAATTTTTGGGATCCTTGATGATATGGGAATGACTTATCAGGCAATCCTGGCGAATGATATACGAAAAAGGAATCATTTGTCGGATATGAAGATCACATATGTTTATCATGATCAAGCTTATAGTTTGGATAATGAAACCAAAGTTGATACATTGCTATCTAACGATAGTGGTGTCGCATTTATTGTCAAAACAAAGGAAGGTACCATTTATCATGCCGGTGATTTAAACGACTGGTATTGGGATGGTGGGTCGAAAGCTGATAACCAGAGACTTACTTCAGCATATCGCGCGGCGATCAGGAAAATCAAGGGTATGCATTTTGACGCTGCATTTGTTCCTTTGGATCCGAGACAGGGAGATCACTATGCTGACGGGATCCTGTATTTCCTTAAAAATGTAGATTGCAATGTCATTTTTCCAATGCATTACTGGAATGATGCCAATGTAATTAAGCGGTTTATTACTGAATATCCGCAATATAAGTCACGCATTAGAAACACAGAATGTACAAAAGGAGAAGAAATTTCATGAGAGAAGGAGACGGGCATGGAGCACTTACGTTGTGTAGTTGAGAGAATTACATATCAGAATGCCGACAATGGCTACACGGTTCTGAAATGTGCGGTGAAGAATTACAGTGATCTTGTCACAGTAGTTGGCACGATGCCGGATACCCATGTTGGTTCTGTGCTGTCTCTGGAAGGTATGTGGAAGATGGATGCCAAATATGGGCGGCAGTTTTTGGTGGAGAAATTTGAAGAGACACTTCCTGCCACAGTATATGGAATCGAAAAATATCTTGGTTCCGGTCTGGTGAAGGGCGTTGGTCCAAAGTTTGCAAAAAGAATTGTGGAAAAATTCGGGAAGGATACACTGGATGTTATTGAAGAGACACCAGATGAACTGCTCAAAGTATCAGGTATAGGAAAAGTACGTGTAGACCGGATCAAAACAAGCTGGCAGGAGCAGAAAGAGATCAAGAATATCATGCTTTTTCTGCAGAGTCATGAGGTCAGCACCTCTCATGCGACAAAGATTTTCAAGACGTATGGAAGTGAGAGCATTGCAATCGTAAAGGAGAACCCATACCGGCTTGCAGATGACATCTGGGGAATTGGATTTAAGACAGCGGATTCCATTGCACAGAAGATGGGGATTGACAAAGGCAAATTTGTCCGTCTGCGCAGTGGTATTTTTTATACATTGAATAAGCTGGCAGAAGCAGGTCATTGTTATACAACAAGAGAACAGCTGACTGGAAGGGCAAAGGAACTTCTGGAAGTGGAAGAACCGGAGCTGGAGATCACCTTGGATGAGATGATCCGCACGAATGATGTGATCAGAGATGAAGCAGAAGATCGGGAAGCAATCTATCTGCCCCCATATTATTTTTCAGAAAGTGGCTGTGCAAAGCGGCTGCTTCGGTTGATGTCCTGTGGAAAGAAGAAATCTGAGGATACGGAAGAAATATTGGAGAAAGTAGCAGCTTCATCAGAAATTACTTATGACGAGATTCAGTGGCAGGCGGTAAAGACAGCAGTTTCTTCTAAGGTCATGGTGCTGACCGGTGGACCTGGAACCGGAAAGACTACAACAACTCTGGGAATTATTTCTGCATATAAGCAGGCTGGATGTCAGATCATTCTTGCTGCACCGACTGGAAGAGCAGCAAAGAGAATGTCAGAAGCAACTGGAATGGAAGCAAAAACGATTCACCGGTTATTGGAATATAAACCTCCGGAAGGCTATCAGAAAAATGAAGAGCATCCGCTGGAAGGAGATGTGCTGATACTGGATGAATGTTCCATGATCGATATTATGCTGATGTATAATCTTTTAAAAGCATTGCCGCAGCAGATGTCTCTGATTCTGGTAGGCGACATTGATCAGCTGCCAAGTGTCGGAGCGGGCAATGTTCTCAGAGATATCATTGATTCCGGATGTGTTCCGGTAGTTCGTCTGACACGGATTTTCCGTCAGGCACAGGGAAGTCGGATCATCATGAATGCACACCGGATCAATAAAGGGGAAGGCATTGATATGAGAGGCGGGAAAGATGCCGACTTTTTCTTTGCCACCAAAGAGAGTAATCAGGAAGTGGTGGATACTATCGTCCAATATTGTAAGACGAACCTGCCGAGATACTACCATGTAGATCCACTGCAGGATATTCAGGTGCTGACTCCGATGCAGAGAGGCGAATGTGGGGCAGTAAATCTGAACCAGGTGCTGCAGGAAGCCATGAATCCGTCAAAGATCTTTCTGCGGAGAGGCGGCACACAGTACCGGCTGAAGGATAAGGTGATGCAGATCCGGAATGATTACGATAAGGAAGTATTTAACGGAGATATTGGGACTGTCACAAAAGTTGACGTGGAAGAACGGGAACTGACAGTTCTGTTTGATGAACGGAAAGTAGTCTATGATGTGACAGAGCTGGACGAACTGGCGCTTGCCTATGCAGTGACGATCCACAAATCCCAGGGAAGCGAATATCCAATCGTTGTCATGCCATTTACCATGAGTCATTTTGTCATGCTGCAGAGAAATCTCCTTTATACGGGTGTGACCAGGGCGAAAAAGATCCTGGTACTTGTCGGAGAGAAGAAAGCTGTGTATTATGCGATAAAAAATGAAACGACAACTGGCAGAAATACATGTCTGGCAAGACGTCTGCAGCCGGACAGCAAAGAAGCACAGGAAGTGAAGGCACAGCTTTTGAAAGAAGCAGTAGACGAGACCGCAAATGAGAACGGAAGTGACAGTAAGAAGATGATCGTCTATAAGGGCAGCATCCAGCCTTCTATGGTATGTGAGACACCGGCAGTTTATGAGGGAAATCTCTGGAAACGTCTGTCGCAGTCAAAGTTCAGAAGCAGTTTTTCCCTGAAGGCAAACGATCGGAGTTATGTATCAGAAAAGGGAATGGAGAAAGTACGTGAGCATGCCTGTGATTTTATCAGAAAGCGTCTTGCACCGGCAGAAATACCAAATGATGGAAAACAGACACCGATGAGAGGGCATCCGGTTTTTGTAGCCCAGCATGCCACAGCTACCTGTTGCAGGGGATGTCTGGAAAAATGGCATCATATTCCGAAAGGACGGGAATTGACAGAAGCGGAGCAGGAATATATTGTAAATGTGATCATGGAATGGATCGGTCGGGAAATTCATTGAGAGAATGTCTCAGCTTTGGGGCCTGATTTCTATAGCCGCAACCCTTTAATATCTTTAACAAATGTAGCAAGAATTCTCCCACCTCTTCAGGTGGGGAGATGAATTGCACATCTGAGCATATCTGCTCAAAAAAATCTCTATAGTATAAAAGAAACACTTGTTCTCCCTTCCCTGA
>NZ_JAJCGR010000017.1:0-79070 GCF_020553125.1 Blautia sp. MSK20_18 | reverse complement strand
TAGCTGCGTAAAAAACAGTAGTGGTGGTATGGACCCACCCTGAATCTACGGGGCCCAGGCTCCGCACATCAGATGCTCAGTAATTTAATTGCCGAGTAGTTCACTTTTTTTTTCGCAAAAAAATTAACCATTCGTGTTTTTTCGGCATACTACATATACAAAAACAAATACGAAGGAGGACTCGTTTATGAGACTTACAATTTCAGGAAAGAATTTTACATTAACAGAAGGGATTAAAGATGCAGCAGAAGAAAAAATCAAAAAGATTGAGCGCCTGGTTGGAGACGATGCTTCTGTCGCGGTTCTGGTGTCTGCAAAAAAAGGAAAAATCAATGCAAAAAGGGCAGAGGTCACCGTTAAGTTCAATGGAAATGTAGTAAGGGCAGAAGTTACGGATGATGACTTATATAAAGCAATGAATGATGCCGTTGATATTGCAGCAGAGAGAGTAAAAAAAATGAAGGAAAAAGGGAGAAAAAGAGCCGGCAGTAAAACCATCCGCGAGGCTGATGCTACAGAGGTAGCTGATGCATGCACATCTACATATGACGCTGCGCAGATGGTTAAGATGATTGACCGCGAGAAGGTGATTGCTGCAGAGGTAATGTCAAGGGAAGAAGCCTGTGTAGAGATGGAGTATACAGACCATGATTTTTATGTATTCCGTGACTCTGACCGTGATGACACGCTGAGTATTCTGTATAAACGAAAAGAAAAAGGATATGGTCTGCTGGTGGTAGATGAGCCGTTTTAAAAAACACAAAAGAAACAAGATAGCCAGAAAAAGAGAGGAGTGAGAACGAGAAACGCCGGCAGTAACTTGCCGGCGTTTTGTTTTGTCATCGCAAAATGCACTGCATTTTTCAGCATATTGTCTCTGACACAGGAAACAAGCAGCAGTACAGGAGGCGGTATGTATAGTCAGCGAACACTACAAAGAAAACAGGTATACAAGAGAATCCCTGATTTCAGATGTAATCGGCGAAGGAAATGTTGTGGATAGTTTCGTCGTGGATAGAGGACATCCAAACGGGCCGGAAATCCATTCTGTAACAGACACCGGCATCATCGTTGTACATAATCAGAGAACCGGAAAGATGGTGACAAAACTGATTGCCAGGCCGGGACAGGTTAAGAGATACTATGACGCAGAGGGAAGAAACGCACCACAAGACATTTTGGCTATCGCAAAAGAGCACCTGAAAAAAGGATACAATAACATATAGCGTTCTAGAAGAAAAGACAAAAAAGCAGCGGAAAGATTATCGTTCCCGCTGCTTATTGCTTTTATGCTGCGATGTCTTTGGCTGTTGCCTCGAATTTTCGCTTCAAAACGAACAAGAGCGTATCGTCAAGTACGTCCTGCACTCCAATCAAGGTGCCATCATCACGAACATCATTAACAATATATTCTTCTGTATTGAATCCAAATTTGTCACCCATTGCCTGCAGTAATTCTTCATCTGTCGCATCTTCCTTAACTGCAAAATTCTTGCATAATACAGTATCCCAATAATGTACTGTATAAGCAACCATCGGCTGCTCGTAACAGATTCCAGTTTCAACAATACCAGTCGGATAAAAGTCGCAGATTACATATCCAAGGTCAATGTTATAGTCACTTTCATGCTGCTCCTGTTTTGTATCTTCCTTTGTTGCACTCAGTACACAGAGGATATCGGAATCCAGGCATCCGTTTTCAAGCATTCTGTGCAAAGTCTCTTCAATACATCCGGACAAATCAATATCTCGGTTGATATCTTCAACAACAGGTCCGATGATATACGTTGATTTGCTCGCACAGCATGTGACCTCATAAATCGCTTCATTTTCCTTTAACAGTTCTTTTAAGATTTCCATAAAATATTTTCCCCTTTCGTTGTTTGTGAATTAAATCGTCAAAAGAAATATGAAAAATATGGATAAAAAGAAAAAAGTGGAAAGGCTGGTGAACGGAAGCACAGCCAGAAATATAGATTTCTCACAGACGTTTTCTCACCGTGAGAAAAAACATGCCTATAGGAAATCCGTAGAATAAATAACTCGCAAAAAATCACGCCTGCCTTGTTTTTAAGCATATTACTTACAACAAAAAAAAGAACCGAAAAGGAGTTGTAAGTATTATGACAAAGAAAGCAGAAGAAAGAACATTATGGGAAACACAGGGAAGAAGTTTTGTACGTGATTTGGATTATGGAAAAAAGGGCGAAGAGCGTATTGCCAGACATCTGAGAAAGTATAAAAGTGTTGTAGATGTCAGAGATATTAGCAATACAAGACGTGGAATCGATGATGATATTGATTTTGAAATCGTTTATGCAGATGGTCATGTGTCCACTGCTGAAATCAAAACCGATACTATGGCGCACAGGACGGGAAATCTGGCTTATGAGAAATTCTCACACAGAAACCCGGGCTGCTTTGCAAGAACAAAGGCAGACCATATCATTTACCTGTTAGACCATACAGGTGAAGCATTTGTACTGGACCCGAAAAAATTCAGAGCGTTCATTGCTGAAATGGAGGCAGACCAGGATAAGGCGAAATCACTTAGGGTGGCATGGAGAAAGATGGGAGAGGGTGCTTCCGGATATCTGGTCCCGATTAAAAGTATTCTTAAAACGGATGTAGTAGAGGCTAAAATGATGGTCGCAGCGTAATCTTTATATGCGGTTCTTCTCACCGTGAGAAGAACCGATACGATAAAGCATCGTTTCCTTTTTTGCAGAAAATCGGCATATTGTATGTGAAGAGGCCGGCACAGCCGGTCATACGACAACAAGGAGGCGATAATTTTGAACTCACAAATGGAACAATTTTTTAAAGTGATGCTTGCGCTTGTAATGACAGTCATCTTAATCAGTACATTAGCAGGTTATCTGAAAGAAAACTATTCAAGTTTCGATATCCAAGATGAAACAACCGAGACAACGAACAACGAAAAATAACGCAGGATGCAGGAGGAGAGCTCAACATGGCAAAAAGAAGATTTGCAAGCAAATTCTATAATTGTAGTTACGATTCACTGGTGCCTGTTAGAAAAGCCCCTGCAGACAGGCTTATTCCATGTACAGTATACGGGGAAATCACAAAAGAAACTGTCGCTGCATTAAAAGACAGATTTGCTTTTCAAATGTTTTCCGAATCCGCAAAAGATAAAAACGGAGATTTTCCCGGGATAAGGTTTTCTGTGAAAGGAACAATGCCAAACGGAAATCTTAAAAGTGCAAAGGAATTTTTGAAAGAAAAGGAAATGCGGCTACGGCATGATAAATCTGTATATATGCACTTTGAGATTCCTGGAGGCTATTTATACTCCGGATGGAAAAGCGGGCGGAAAACAAAAATAAAGCCGGAAGACTTGCCTAAAAGTTATGTACGCATTTCTAACTACAAAAAGAACGGATATATGGAAACAGCAGGTGTCGTGGATATGATATATGAACCGGGCCCATTCCATAACCACACATTCAAAGATGATTTTTTGTATATTGCATATAAAGAAAGATTGCCTGAGGCAAAACAAGGCTGTTGGTCAGAATTGCTTGAAGCATGCGACGAATATGTGTTCGGGAATGATATCATCAATGTATTAAAAGGGATTGAAACAAATAATCCAGATAATCAGGAATTATTGGATAAAGTACAGACAATAAAGTCACAAATGGTTGTGCAATACAATGCGTATGTGGACCAAATGAGACAAGACTTTGGCAGGGAAGAAAAATATATTAAAGATTTCTCAGAACTAGAATGGTGATTTCTTATCGCAAGATACGGCGACTGCTTGGTTGTAAGAAAAGGCTAAAAATTACAAAAATATGTGATTTTCAGGCCTTTTCCATACATCTATTTGAAAAATCTGGGTTTGTCGTATAGATATAGAAACCACTGCTTCTAAATATAGTTTCCATAAATAAATGATTGTCGGTTTAACTTGACTTGGGGGAATGTCTTAACTTCAGTTGGGGGAAAGACATAAAATGCATTATTTATTACTGCTTTCCTCCAACTCATATTAAATATATTAAGTCGAACTTAGGGGGGAAGCATAATTTTTTAACTTAAGTTGGGGGAAAGTCAACCATTTTCATTCAAACATTTAACTTAAGTTGGAGGAAAGTATAATTTTTTAAGTCTAATTGGGGGAATGTAGAATGCTTATACACTATTGTGTTGTATACACATCTACAATAAATGATGATGCTATTGATAACGCTATGACAAAGTTATGTTTTTTTGCTTAAAAACAATATAAAAAATGATTTTTTCTTTGGAAAGTATACATCTGCAACTGTTTATTACTATTACCATGTCAAGCAGCGTAACGAAAAGCAAAAAAAAGGAGGAAAAATAAAATTGGAACGGAAGAAACATATTCGAAATCTTGACCGCATCCGGCAAATGTCTGTTGAAGAACTGGCCCCGTTGTTGGTGCATGAGTCCTACGAGTTCGACGTAGACTATGATTGGGAAAATCCTATAGAAACATATGATGCCGTTTACAATTCCCCTTCTGGAGGTGTCTTTAATAATTACGACGATGCTCTTGATGATTGTATACAGTGGCTGAATGAGGAACCGAAAAATGACGGTAATGATTCGTTGAACATAAGTTCACCGCCACCAGGCGTTGACGGAGTTTCTGACTCCCCGCACACGTCAAGCCACCTCCGAACCGATGGACAACCAGACTGTTCGGGGTCGGACCGCTTATAGCAATCCTTCCACGACGGCCAGCCTGGCCGCGGTATTCCGTCCTTTGGTAACATGGTAGTATCTTTCGTGAATCAAGGTTTTCGTATTCAGCTTTACACGTGAGCCAGAATCCACGTTCGGAGTTCTGTAACGGGCCCCGCTAAGCCTAAGTTACCAAAAAAAATAAAATATTTTTTCTTTTTTCGTCAAAAACAATATTTATTCAGCATACTATATATGTAACAAGATAAAAACAATCTTGCGCATGCCTTAAAGCCTATGGCATTGTATAAAACCACCGTTACCATGGACGCTTAGCTGGTTAGAGCAACCGGCTCAACGCCGAAGGCGTGCGAAGAAAAAGATGTGACAGAGTCACAGATTTGGCGAGTAACCGGAAGGTATGAGCCGGATTAGTGGATTTAAAATTAAATTAAACATAGTATTAATTATATGGACGCTTAGCTCAGTTGGTTAGAGCAACCGGCTCATAACCGGTCGGTCCTGGGTTCGAGTCCCAGAGCGTCCATTTCTCGTAAAAAAAATACCGCCACTGATTATTGAGTTAAAAAAATCATAGGTGGTATTTTTGATAAGTATCGAGTATAATTACTTAACTCGATAGTTTTAACGGAGAACGGAAAGTTCCCGGTCAACAAAGAGTCGTCCGCGGGCCAAATGTTCCGGTTTTAACTTCGTATGTGGGTCTGAATCCCCGTTCGTGCACTACACTCAGCCTTACGGCTTCGTTTGTCAGCGGCAAAAGCCGCTTGGTTATATTTATTCTGGTAACGAAGGCGTAAACCCGAGTTATCAACAAAGGCATATCCTCTTTTTGTCATATTTTTTTTGTATGACACTACTCTTCTACTCTTTTGAACTTTGAAAAATGGAGGTTGTTTTATTATATATAATAACAACATAAGTTTCATTTATTTATTATATGCTACAAATGCCGCTATTTGCAAGACTTCTAGGACTTTTTAGCGTAGGTTTACGGATGAACTTACGTATTTATGTGGATAAACTTACGAAATGATAAAGGAGCGACAACCGTCTAAAAATGGAGTTGTTTTTCTGATATGAAAAGGTAGTTTTTTGGAGGAATTAGCGGATAAATCTGGCGCAAAAACCGTATTTTTATAGATATTTTGTAACTTCCGTCCAAAATAAGAGCTTTTTGTCATTGTATCCCGGCCATATGTGGAGAAAAATTCAATTGCTTAACCGTCTAAAAATGGAGTTGAAAAAATATTCCGTCCAAATATGGAGCGTTTTTTATAACAAATAATAGATGGGCTCCTTTTTTGTACGGAAGTAAAAATCTAAAGCCGTTCAAATATGGAGCTTTTTTATATAAAGAATAAAGAAGCAAAAAATAGTACACTTTACGTATTGTCTATCAATGAAAATCCCGTAGATTACGTTTACAAAGCGGTAATTTAATATTTTGAAGAAGTAAAATAAATATGCCGACATGATTAAACTTGTCTATCCCGTCTAAATATGGAGCGTATAGGGTTATATGTTAATTTTCAGAGAAATCTAATCTATAAACTCCATATTTGGACGGTCAAAAAAAATATCAAATACAAAATTTACTCCATATTTGAACGGGATAGTAAATTACTTCCGTTTGAATTTGGAGTTTTTTTGCGTCTAAATATGGAGTCGCCCAAAGAGTAAAATGTACACTCCATATTTGGACGGTAAGAGTCTTTGCCGTTCATTTTGGAGTTTTGGTTGCTTTTTTTTGCCTGCGCTGATATAATACCTATTAGTTTACCGTTCATTTTGGAGAAAATCCAGTCTAAATTGGAGTGTGACAAATTGAGAAAAAAAGAGGAAAATACTGATGTATTATATGAATGCCATGGAGACCTGTTTTCAAAATCAAATACATTAATAGATAGTAAGTACAAGGCCTCATTAATGGAACAAAAATTGTTAAATATTGTTCTCTCAAAACTACAGAAGCGGCAATATAATGATGAAGGCGAGACTGGCGGATTGGTTTGTTCGATAAAGGCTGCAGAACTCAGAGAATTATTGAGAGTATCTGGAGGAAGTTTTTATACACAATTAAATAAAGCAGCAGCGGCTATGACATCTAGGACGATTGGTTTTGTAAATGATGATATAAAAACATTCAAATACATATCATTAATTTCAATGGCCCAGTATGAAAAAGGAACCTTTACAGTCAAATTTAATTATGAGCTAAAAAAATATTTAACACAAGAGGCTCCTTTTACGGTTTTGGACCTCCCTGTTATACTGGCATATAATAGTGTTTATGCACTACGTCTACATGAGATATTACTGTCAGAGTGTTATAATATGAAAAAACCTGGTGTAGCAAAATATACTAAAAAAGAGGCGACAAAAGGACATTATAAAATAGAAATTGGATTGTCTGAATTAAAGCTGTCGTTAGGCGTCGTAAATGCAGAGACTAGCGCGGTGCAGAAAGTGTTGGCTGGCTCTCCTACTCCTGATTATGATAAAGCTGTAGAAAAGGCAACGGAAAAAAGCTTTTCTGATTGGTATGAGTTCCGAAGGAAAGTCATAGAGGTTGCCGTGAAAGAAATCAATAGAGTGGACAACGGAACATTTGTTTCGTATGAACCTAAAAAGGCTGGTCATGGTGGAAAAGTTTACGCGATTACTTTTTTTGTGGAACTCGGAAATAAAGAAAATGAAGAAGAGAAAAAAACAGAAGCAACTAAGAAGAGTAAATCGCAGTTAAGCCAGGAGGAACAATTTGAACTTTTCTTTAAAGTTAAAACACTTATAAAAGAAGAATTGTCGTATGATGACATAGGTGTTATATGCAAAGCTGCGGAATATGATATTCAAAAAATTGAAAAGGCATATATGGTAGCCTCCTCTTCTACTAATGCTATTGATAATTTAGTCGGATTTATGATTAAGGCTATCAAAGAAAATTACGATTTGCCGGTTAAAAAAGAAAATGGTAAAAAACAAAATAAATTTAATAATTTTCATCAGCGAGATTATAATTTTGATGAGTATGAAAGGGCTTTATTAAATAGGGACCAAGCGTAAAAGAAAGAAGAGAAAAAGAAGAGAAAAGGATGCATACTCCTCTTCTCTTCTTTTTTCGTTTTCTCACCGTGAGAAAATATGAAAAAAATTAGAATATCTCGTTACCAAGTTCTGATATCTTTTTATTGAGTTTATCACGCAATTCCACTAAATCGTCGAACGCCTGCTTCTTTTCAGAATCCTTGAATGTAGCATTTCCGCTGAAGATATAGTCAAAATCCTTTGCACATTTGGAAATAATCTTTGCACCGCTCCTGCTTCTTACTATAGTCTTTGACTTTGGCTCGTCGGTTTGTCCAGATGTCCTTGCGATTAAAGAAATAATCCAAGGTCTTGTTATATTTTCGGCTTGATTTTCTACTAATTCGTTTGATATGGCCAGTGCTATTAATTCTTGCTTGTCTTCCGGCAATTTCGCTGCCTGTGTTAAAGCTGTCCAGGACACCCCTTCGTCTGCAAATTCTTTGAGTTTGGGAATCAATTTGTTCAAGGATTGATATCTGTATATCGTCTTCGGAGAAGTATTCATTTTTCTGGCAACAAGTCCATAAACTAAATCTTTTTTTGCAGGCACGCCATCCTTCTCTTCTTCTGCTGTAATATTATCCAGCAGCACAGAAGCAACATTTGCTAAAACTGAGGGTTTTAGGTCACGGTTCTGCATATTCATATCAATTAAGCGGATTTTTCTTTCGGTGTCAGATAGCGGAGGTTCTGTTACAATAACAGGTAATTCTTCCAACCCGGCCTCTTTCGCAGCAAGAAAACGACGATGTCCGGATTCAATCTGATATTTTTTTCCATCATCTGTATCTATTGGATAAGCCATGATGGCACCTTTGAACCCATTATGCTCAATTTCAGAAGAAAAGTTGACGATTGAACCAAGCTCTATTTTACCAAAAATAGATTCATTGTCGGGGTCCATGACAAGCTGTGTAATAGGCAGAGTGATTAAGTTATTATTTTCCTTTGCCTGTTCAATGAGTTCTGCTTCCCTCTTCTCCTCTTCCAGCTGAGGAAACTTTCTCCTTGTGAACGACGGTTCATCCATATTGGCGAATAAATCTTTAGACATTAAGCTCATCTCCTTCTATTTGGGATATACGTGATAAAATTTCTTCCGCAAGAGAGGCATATTCTTTTGCTGCTTTTGCGGCAGCCTTATTGCGTGTTAAGTATTCAAAAATGCTTTGATGAAAAAGAGTTTGCTCGCTAAGGCTTACATTCTGATGAATTTTTGTTTTAAAAATAGAAGTCCCAAGTTCCTTGGTAAGCCTATTTAATTGGTTTAGTACAGTTTTTGAGATGTTTGTTCTATTATCATATTTATTGACTACGATGCCTAAATATTTCAGTTTCGGATTTGATGCATCCTGTACCTCATATACGCTCTCATCGAGAGACATTAATGCAGTTATACAAGCAGCATCAAGTACGGTAATTGGAATAAGGTAGTCTGTTACACTCAGGCATAATACGTGACCATGATTCGGGCTCGGTGAGACATCTATAAATATAAAATCATATTCTTCTTTAAGCCGCCGTATGATATTTTTAAAAACAGATGTCTTGTATGCCGGGGATAAGTCTGTTACATATGTGTTGGCTGGAATTAAATCAAGATTATCTTTGACTGTGAGAATTACATTGTCAAGAGTCATTGAATTTTCAAAAACAGATTTTATTGTTTTCATACTGTCTCTGGATTTCAGCTTATCTTCTCCGAGCATGAAGTATGTAATGTCAGCAGACTGTCCGTCGAGGTCAATGACAAGTACTTTATATTTTTGGCTTAAATAATAAGCGAGATTGTATGTGATAGTTGATTTCCCTGTTCCACCCTTTTCAAAAATAGATGATAAGACTATTCCTTTTCTCACAACTATTCTCCTATTCTGTAAAATGTATTTTATAGTTTAATATTTTGATTAAATAAATTATATGATAAAAAATAAAGAAAATCAATAAAAAAGCATTAAAAAATATCAATTTTATTCAGATAAATCCACGGCAAAGTTGAAGTCTTTGCCGGATTGAGATTAACGGAGAACGGGAAGTCCCCGGCCGACGAAAAGTCGTCCGCGGGTCAAATGTTCCGGTTTTAACTTTAACTTCTCACGCGGGTTTGAATCCTCGTCCGAAGTTAGGCAACGAGCGCGAAGCGCGAGTTATCAATTTTAATCTTTGCACTCAACCTTACGGCTTCGCTTGTCAGCGGCAAAAAGCCGATTGATAACGGGTCCGGCAGAGCAAGCGAGTTATCATATTTATTCTGGTACTGAGTGCGAAGCACGAAGTATCATATTTATTCTGGTAACGAAGGCGCTAAGCCTGAGTTATCATGCGTGCTCTGGTGCCGAACCCGGCAAGGCCGGTGAGGCATCACTTTTTAATCTGGTACCGAGCCAGATACGGCGAGGTATCAATTTATGCTGGTAACGACTCCGGCAAAGTCGGAGAGTTATCGAAGGTGACCGCAGTTTTTCCACCTGTCGATAAATTTCTCACCGTGAGAAAAAGAAAAAAACAACAAAAAAAGGTGAGTATTCAGCATATTGTAGATGACTGAATACTTATTTTTTTAAAGGAGAAAAAATATGGCTATAGAAAGAAATAAAGATGAAAGAGAAACTCATATCTGTATGTCAGGAAATTCAAAAAAAATGCAGATATTTACAACTGAATATCATATCATGCGAAGACTTGATAAATATGTAGAAGAATCTGAAGCATGGAAAGTAATCGAGGTAGGAAAAGTAAATGGAAAAGTAGTTTCAAAAATATATGAAGCACCAAGAGAATTGCTTTCTATGAAGAAGAAAAAAAGAGTTATGACTGAAGAACAGAGACGACAGGCAGTAGAAAGGCTTGCCGCGTACCGTCAGAAGAAGGCGGGAGACACTGCTACTGCTTCAGGCGTTGAGCCGGATAAAGAATATGAGGAGGAAGATTTTGGTCTGGAGCTGGAAGAGGATGAAGAAAAAGAAGCAGAAGATGTTTCCGGCATGGATGAGAATTTCGGAGCAGAAGCTACTTCTAACCAGAGCGGGGAGTCACCAAGACTTTATCCAGAAAAATCAAAACCAAAGATTGTGAAGGTAAAAAGTGTGATTGAGGAAGTAGACCGAGGAAGGTGATGCTTATGAGATTGTTTTTCTCACCGTGAGAAAACTTAATTTTAATCTCTGCACTCAGCCTTACGGGTTCGCTTGTCAGCGGCAAAAAGCCGCTTGGTACCGACTCCGGCAAAGCCTGGGGTTTATCAATAAAATCTGGTAACGAGCCGGAACGGCGAGGTATCATATTTATTCTCTGTACTCAGCCTCTGCAAGACTTGGTAGCGAAGCCGTAAGGCTGAGCTATCAAAAACAAAGATTTTCTTTTACCAAGTTTCTCACCGTGAGAAAATCGGTGAGAAAAAATATTTCCGCAAATTTTTTTAGTAAATCAAAAAATCTGCATAGTAAAAGTAGAAAACAATGGAGGTAAAAACTATGCAGTCAAATAATAAACCGGTATGTAACTTTTGCGGAGAAGAAATTATAAAACCAAAACGTGCTTATCGCTCTTCTCTTAATGGATGCCTTATCTGTGAAGAATGCGTTAAGATTTTATACGGTAAAACATATAAAAACATTGAAAACATTTCTGCAAATAAGAAAGGCAGAAGGATGACACCAAGAGAGATGAAACATGAACTTGATAAATACATCATTGGTCAGGATGACGCAAAAATTGCGATGTCAATTGCTGTGTATAATCATTATAAACGAATGGATATTGATTCTGATGTAAAGATTAACAAGAGCAACATTCTTCTTATGGGTCCAACTGGAAGTGGAAAAACATTATTAGCCCAGACCATCGCCAAAATGCTTGATGTGCCATTTGCAATCGCTGACTGCACCTCTCTCACCGAGGCAGGTTACGTGGGTGATGACGTTGAGAATGTAATTCTCAAATTGATTCAGGCTGCAGATGGAGATGTTGATAAGGCCGAGCATGGAATCATCTTTCTTGACGAGGTTGATAAGATTGCAAAATCCAATGTCGGGGCAAGTCTTACGAAAGACCCGTCTGGGGAAGGTGTCCAGCAGGCACTGCTGAAGCTGATTGAAGGCACTACTGCAAACGTTGCACAGTCAGGCGGAAGAAAGAATCCGAATGAAAGATGCATTCCGGTAAATACAGAGAATATTTTATTTATTTGCGGAGGAGCCTTCCCAGGCATGGAAGAAATCGTCAATAAAAGGACAGCGACAAAAAATACTGCTATCGGGTTCGGTTCAAACGTAGAGAAAGAAAAAGAAAAAGAAATCGGGGAAGCGTTAAAGCTTGTTACAACGGAAGACCTTGTGCAGTATGGCTTCATTCCAGAATTTATCGGAAGGGTTCCGGTTGTCGTCTCACTTGATGAACTGGATGAAGAGGCAATGATGAAAATCCTTACTGAACCAAAAGATTGTATCGTTAACCAGTATAAGGAAATCTTTAAGTATGATGGTGTAGAATTAGAGTTCACACCAGAAGCATTAAAAGAAATTGCCAAAGAGACAATCAAAAAGAAAACAGGTGCAAGAGGTTTAAGGGGTATCCTGGAAAGGATTCTGAAAGAAGCAATGTTCAATATCCCATCAGAAGACAACATCGAAAAATGTATTGTTTCAAAAGGTGGAAAAGTTGATTTGGTTAGAAGGAAAGAAAAACAGGCGTGCTAATCGGATTCTTCTGCTACCTGAAATACATATATTTTCAGTGAAAGCTGCTCTTGTATAGTAAACGGGGAATTTTTCTCACCGTGAGAAAAACAGTTTGGCGAAAAAAAGTGTATCGAAAAAAGATACATATAGTAATTTTCTCACCGTGAGAAAGTTAAGATTGGTACAAACTGACAAAAAGTGGATGCGGCAGACAAGAAGAAGTCGTCCGTAGGTCAAATGTTCCGTCTTTAACTTCGAATGCAGATTTGCATCCCCGTCCGCGACCTGCATTCAGCTTTACGGCTTCGTTTGTCAGCGACAAAAAGTTGTACTGTGCCCAGCCTCTATGTGATGGGTACACGCGAGCACAACTCGCGGAGTCATATCGCATGTTTTCTCACCGTGAGAAAATATGGCGTGTAAAAATAGAAAGAAAAGAAAGGAGGAAAAAATATATGGATTTAGAAGAGTTCAGGCGCTCTTATATGCATATGGAAAGTGTAGGAAACAGCCCCGGAAATTTTTTTAGAAGGGCCGCAACACTAGCAAAAAATATTGGAGCAATAGGGCCTGCAATAAAAAAAGACCGACAAGCCTCAAAATACAGGTACGCGCTCAGGCAGGAGGCTAAAAAAGAGCTCAAGGAAAATGGGATGAGCTGGGATGTCGTTAAAAAAGGCTTTCTTGGAAGAAGAAAAGTACACGGGCAGACATCGGAAGCAATATCGCGAGTCGGAGACGCTGCTGTTGGAATGGCTATGTCAGTGAATGAACTGGGGCAGACTGCACAGTCTATCGTTGGAACAAATGGCATGAACATGTATGGCGGCCAGGACCTTGAAAAAGGAATTCACTTTGCTCTTCTGGCAAAAAGGTATACGAGTAAAGCATTTAGAATGCCTGGCGAGATTTTAAATAAAGCAGAAAGGCTGATTAATACAGCAGATGACATCACAAGAAAACAATTTGATTTTGGACAGGATAAGGACAAAGAAGGAGGTCAAAACCTTTCAAAACCTTTATCACATTCAATGCCGATGCCTGCGCATGATGAGATTGGAAGGTGATATTTTCTCACCGTGAGAAAAAAATAATGTCTAAAAAT
Organism: Blautia sp. MSK20_18; assembly: GCF_020553125.1. NCBI lineage: Bacteria > Bacillati > Bacillota > Clostridia > Lachnospirales > Lachnospiraceae > Blautia > Blautia sp. MSK20_18. Next base: position 65,495 of record NZ_JAJCGR010000017.1, on the reverse strand, counting down.
GTTTCACGTGAAACATTTTGTCAAAACAAGATGTATACGGGCGATTTTTTTGTCGCTCGTTTTTTTTGTTTCTAAAAAATCAGCATATTATTTGCATCTAAATAGAAAAGAAAGGAGAAAAAATATGTATAAAATAAATCCTCCAAAAATTCATTTGTCAACAGTGCTTGGATACGATGTTGAGGGAAAGAGGTATATAGTCAAGGACGAAAAGATATTTGACACAGAAAGGGAGCTGGTATGCTTTCTTGCAAGGTACAATCGTCCAGTATGTAATTTTGAGGGGGAGCCTATAGCAGGCAGATATAATAATAAATATATGGACAACCAGGCATTAAATGGTCTCATGAGAAAAGACCCTTACGATGAAATAATATATACCATGTACCACTATCCTATCTCACGTCTTCATTACAAAAGCATTAATGATGAATGGAAAATCAATAACTATCTTTTTTGGCTAGATACATCAGGGCAGCCAAACTATGACGTTAGAAATCTTCGCGATAAAGTCAATGCTGAATATATTAGGCAGTCTGAGATAAAAACAGACATGCAATATTATTATAAAATGCAGGCAGAAAGAAGACACAAAGAAAAACAGGGCCGGAGCCAGCACAAATGCTACCCATGGCGAGATGACGCAAGATATATTCAGCGTGCTCGCGCTGCGTACGCCATGGAGGCTGAAGAAGAATATAGAAGATTTGTGAAGGCAAAGGATAAATCTTTTAAAAGCATCTGGCCGGATGAAGAATTTAACGGATACCACTCTACTGGATGGAAAGATAACTCTGGGAACCGCTATAGGCATCGGTGGGAAGCAAAAGAAAGAAGAAATTATGAAAAGATAAAGAGAAACAAAGGCATAACGATGTTCAGCGGAAAGAAAAGAGAGTCCCCAAAAAGGAGAAAAACAAAAGAGGAACTGCTTGCAGAGTTGGATATGCTGAGAGAAGAATTCGGATGCTGAGAAAGTACTTTCTCAACACGAAGTGTGCAGCGCTTTTCCTCAACACGGAGTGTGCAGTACTTTTCTCACGGTGAGAAAAGCGCTGCGGTGAGAAATCATCGATGGACGGGGAAACCGACGACCAGGCTTGCCGTCGGAGGAGGATTGCTGTAAGCAATCAGTTGCTAAAGTGTACGGGGAGCCGGAAATCCCGCCAGCGTTCTACACTCCGACTTCGTCGTCGCTTGTCAGCCTCTACGAGGTACTGTACTCAGCCTTACGGCTTCGCTTGTCAGCCTCTACGAGGCTTGACACACGCGAGCATAGCTCGCGCTATCATTGCCGCAAGAACTTTTTCTCACGGTGAGAAAAACCTAACACACAAAAACTTCAGCCGTCTGCGTACTGCAGGCGGCTTTCTAATTCGAAAAAAAATAATAAAAAAAATACGTAAAAAACAATCCATTGTAATTTTTTTCAGCATATTAAATATACAGAAACTTGAAATGCCGGTCTGGCATTCCAAGTCAAGAACAAAATGACGTTGCGGCTCGGCCTTCGATATACGAAGAAAAACATCTCGCAGAAAAGAAAGTCAATCTTCCTGAAATCCCTAGTATTTCAGATGCTTCTGATATTTCTGGTGTTTCCGTGACGCAGCCGTTCCTGGCTGCTTTTTTGCGGCTCAAAACATACATCTAAAACAAAAAGGAGAAAAAAAATATGAATAAAACAATTATGAAAAAATATTATGAAATGCAGGGTAAAGTAATCCTTCCGGAGCAGAAAGATAATGATAACCTGAGCCTCGCAGCAACTGTTGCTGCAAATTTCATTTCCATTGGATTTCCTCTTACAACAGAACAGCTGCGCGCACTTGCAAAAGCAGATGCTGAGGATATCAAGGATTTTTATGAAGACAATTTTGCCATGCTGTCAGAAGTAATCGGAGCAGGTAAACAGCCGAAGCCGTTTTATCCGGATTTTCCTGAAGGATGTATGGAAAGAAGTCATGCGGAATACTTTATCGACCAGGTTATTTATGGTTTATCCGGACTGCAGCTGGAGCCAAAAGAATATATGAAAGAAAAGAAGTCCTATCCATTCATCGGGCAGCCTATGAGAATAGTTCTTATGACTGGAAGCCGAGAAGACCTTGACGCTACTTTTGAAATGGCAGTGAAATCAGTAATCGCATACTCAAAAGAACAGCGTGAGTTTATCATGGAGTATGTAAAAGAGAATCCGGGAAAAATTAATGCCCTGATTGATAATGATGCAACAAAGAACCGCGAGAATGCTGTTGCCTGTGCAATGATGGTGGAGGAACTTTCCGAAAATTCACTGCATACCGCTAAGTTTATGAAACAGCCGGCAGACCTGCTGAGGTATGCGGCGTTTAAATCACTGCAGAGAATTGGTGCAGCACGTGACCCATATGGAGCAATTGCGCTTAAAGATACAAAAGAGGATATGCCTGATTTTGCGCTTGGAAGAACAGGAAGGCGTTTTGTGATGGATAACCTGGCGGAAATGGACAGAGGAAGTGGAGAAAAACTTTCTAACTTCATGCATGGACATGACGAAGAATGGAGCCGACTGTTTAAGCGTCTTCATATCTCAGACCCAGCATGGAAGGCTGCAAAATACGATAATGTAAAGCAGGCAATTATCATCATCCAGAGCGGAATGAAGATTGACCGTCCGGCGAGAAGACTGGAAGAGGCCGTTAAAGCCGGGAATGTTGAACTCGCAGTAAAGGAATCTGCGAAAATGCCAGGTGAGTTCATGCGTCGCTTTGACAAGCTGTATCGTATGGGTATTGAGCAGGGTAAGGAGCAGGTTGTTCTTGACGCAATGAAAAGAGTTTCAGCAAAAGCCGGGATTGCAACTGTAACCGGAGCAATCGGTAATATTGAGATGAGAGACCATGACGAAGAAGAACGCTTCTTTAAGGGAAAGACCGGAAAAGTGGTAAGAAGCGTTAATAAAAACCGAAAAGGCTTTACAGCAGAACAGATTGAAGAGGCCGTTAATATCGCGATGAAAGGAATGTCGGAAAAATTTGTCGGCAAAAAGCCGATGGGTAAAGTGTTTATGAGTGATGCAATCGCTACCGTAAAAATCCCGACAGATATTCGTGATAATTCAGGAGCGGTGGGAGGTATGACCTCCGGCTCCAAGATGCCGATTGCAGAGAATTGGAATAAAATGCGATTCTTCACCAGTTGGACAAACCTTATGGAAGGCGATGATAACGAGGGTTACCATGATGGCAACCGAGTTGACATTGACCTGACAGTTGCGTTCTGCGATAAAAACATGAATGTTGTGGAATTCTGTGGCTGGAACGGTTCAAAACATGGAGATGGATTCGTTTACTCTGGTGATGTCCAGGATGGAGGACCCGCTGACGGTGAAGGACGTGCTGAGTTCATCGATGTGGATATTGATAAGCTGAAAGAACGCGGAATCGTTTATCTTGTGCCGCAGGTCAACAGCTATACAAACCAGAAATTTTCAGAACAGCCGCACACCTGTTTTGGTGTTATGAAAAGAACGGATAAGGACATGGGGAAAAAATATGAACCGGCAACAGTCGTAAACCGGTTTGTCCTTGATATAGAAGCAAAACAAGCGTCTATGTACATCATTGATATCTCTAATCGCGAGATTCTGTGGCTCAATGAAAAAGCACAGGAGAATGTAGCATCAAGGGGATTATATGGAATACTTAACCAGGTTGGACGCGTTTCCAGCTCGAAGACAATGTCTTTGAACAGGCTGGTTGAAGCAAACGTAATGTCAAACGGAGAGTTTACAAAGAACCCTCAGGATGCAGACATCATCTTCGTTAGAGCAGATGAAATGCAGGAAATCAAGGATAAATATAATATTCCAGATGCAGATGATAGAAAATTTATTCTGTCCAGCAATATGGAATATATTACCGGATATCTGATGCAGGAGAGGGAACGGAGCGCCTGAAGTAAGACCCGAGGATATTAACGAGGAATGGGAAACCCACGGTCGACCAAAAGTCGTCCGCGGGTCAAATGTTCCGTTAACTTCGCACGCGGGTCTAAATCCACGTTCGAAGTCAGGTAACGAACCCGGCAGATGCACAATGTATTTCTCACGGTGAGAAATGCATTGCAAGTATGCAATATGTGTCATATATGTATCATATATGACAAAGGAGATGATTCTTACGAAGAAAAAAAAAGCACAAAAAATAATTATCGACGGGCAGAAAAACCGTGACCAGGCTTGCCGTCAGGGAGGGGGTGCTGAAGGCAGCCCCTCCCTGAACAATCAGTTGTCTGTCGGTCTTAAGGTAAATGGACGCGTGCATCGTCTGGTACGCGCGAGCGTAGCTCGCGGTATCATAGTGTTTTTATTTTTGTTTTTAGTGATTTACCTGTTACAGGCAGACACTTACGTTTATGCAAAAAACAACAATAAATCAATGGAGAATGTGGAGTCCACGGTCGAGGATATCGCCCACGGGTCAAAGAAGAAGGGAGAAGTCCCAGAGAACCTTAGTTTGAGGTCCGGTAGCGAGACCGGCAGAGCCAGCGAAATATCAACTAGTGATAGAGAATCGGAAACAGATGAAGACTTAGTGTATAATTTTAAAAATTCGAAAAAAGATGGAACCATTACATTTATAAAAAAGTGGAAAGACAATAAATCAAATAATGACAGGCCGGTTCCGGATATTGAAATAAGTACGAAAAAACCTTCCAAAAACACAAAAGGATATACCGTAACATTTTACGGAAATGGATTAAAATTCGCTGATGGTACTGATACAAATGAAATGGTATTTAATAGTAGTAAGGAAATTGTGAGCGGTCAATATAAGATTCCAGGTTCAACTTATGTTTTTTGGTACGCAGAACCTAGCTGTAAAAATGAAGTCAAGATGTCAAAGGATGGAGTCCCCAACATAGAATTGACTGGTGACATAAATTTATATGCAAAAGCCATTACTTTTACATTAAAACCAGGGCCTGATTTCAATAAGTTAATTTCTGATGATGTGAAGGAAATAATATTTACTGACGAGGAGATGCCGAAAAATGTAGACAAGTCAAACATAATCGATGTGGATACTGATGGAGATAAGGGTGTTGTCGCATGGAAGGAAAAAACTACCATGAAAGTATCTTCACAAATTGAGGGCGTAAATATCAATTTTAACAGCGATTCTGGAATTATGTTTGCTGATAAAACGAGCCTTTCAGCTATAAGTTTTAATAATATCGACACGTCGTCTACTACAACAATGAGTTTTATGTTCAGTGGGTGCAAGAATCTGATTTCTCTAGATTTAAAAGCATTTGATACATCTAAAGTTAGCGGTATGTCCGGAATGTTTAATGAATGTAATAATTTGACTGTATTGAATATATCAAATTTTGATACTTCTAATGTGGTTTTGGCGAATTCAATGTTTAAAAATTGCAGTAGCCTGACCAAACTGGATGTATCTAATTTTGTTACTGCAAATATGACAAATATGAACGATATGTTTAATGGATGCAAAAAAATAGTTACATTAGATGTTTCTGGATTTAATACATCTAAAGTAATTGGTATGGGATATATGTTCTTTAACTGTACTGCGTTAACTACATTGGATGTTTCTAATTTTGATACAAGCAACGTTACAACATTTGTCGGTATGTACTCGGGTTGTTCGAACGTTTCCGAGTTAGATGTCTCACGTTTTAACACTTCAAAGGCAACAGACCTAGGTCAAATGTTCTATAATTGTAGAAAAGTAACAAAATTAGACGTTTCCAATTTTGATACATCTAAAGCAACAACATTAAATCATATGTTCTGTGGATGCTCTAGGCTTTCCAGTTTGGATGTTTCAAACTTCAATACATCAAATGCAAAATATATGCAATACATGTTCAATGGTTGTAGCGGATTGACGGAGATAAATGTATCATCTTTTGATACAAAGAAGGCTATAAACATGGAGCTGATGTTCTATGGATGCCAAAGAATAAAAACGTTAGATTTATCCTCATTTGAAACGCCCAACGTTACAAATCTATGCAACATGTTTAATATGTGCTACTCACTGACTAGATTGGATATATCCAATATAAATAGTTCTAAAGTAACAAACATGAACTGGATGTTTTCGAATCTGAATAACCTGAAGTCTTTATCGCTTGGCGAAAATTTCTCATTCATCGGAACAGCGTATGGTTTAAGTGGAACATGGAGAAATTCAAACGGGGAAGAATTTGATGCCATGGCAATGCCAAATAGTGTAGCTGATACTTATACAAGAATAGTTTAAAAAGAAAAAGCAGACAAGTATTTTTTTGTCTGCTTTTTTCTGTACCAAAATATGTTTTTTTTGGCATATTAACGGAGAACGGGAAATCCCCAGCCGACAAAAAATCGTTCGCGGGTCAAATGTTCTGGTTTTAATTTCGCACGTGGGTCTGAATCCCCGTTCGTGCGCTTCGCTCAGCCTTTCGGCTTCGCTTGCCGCACTTCGTGCTGGTAACGAGCGCGAAGCGCGAGTTATCAAAAGTGAAGAATGGGAGCTTTTTTTATTAGCCCATCATCGATGGACTGGGAAAACGCGGCCATGCTTGCCGTCAGGGGAGGCTTGCTACAAGCAGTCCGGCCCCGAACAGTCTGAACTGTTCGTCGGAAATGATAGTTATGAACGTGTACAGGGAGAGCAGACACACTGTCCACGTCAGATGCACACGCGAGCGTAGCTCGCGGTATCATACAGATATTTTTTACAAATTCGAAATAATCAAAAGGGAGTGAAAAAAGTGAAGAGAAATAGAGTTGTAGCAATGCTGATGGCTGGAATCATGGCTATATCGCAGCCTGTTTCTATATATGCCAGCGAAGATAATATAAATGAAATTCAAACACAGACGGAGGACGATTCTGGTGGCTCGATAAATGAAGAAAGCCAGGAAATAAGTGATGCATTGCAGGAACCTGAAATATCCAATGAATTTGAGGCTGAGCAAAAGCAAGAGGATTCAACGATACAGCAGGAGGCGCAAAATGAGGAGCCTGGTAATGAAAGCACTGAAGACCAAGGAGACTTCTCTGTTGAAGATTTTTCAGATGGAGACCAGAAAAGTAATGATATTGCTTATCCGAGCGATGAAAATACAACAAAGGAGTTAGATTGGTCTGGATGCTTGACTGGGTTTGATAATTCAAATATAAAAATTTTCATTTCATGCGAGGATGGAACAGATATGGAAAAAGACGATATATTATCTGTCACTGATATGAATGAAAAAGAATTGGAAAAAATAGCAAGTAAAATTAACGAACAATTTGTTGATTCTAGCGTTTCTACAATATCGGCTTTTGATATAAAACGTATGGATGCAAATAATACAGAGAAAGAGAACAACAAATCTTATCGAATAACAGTATTAGCGAATGATGCCAGCAAAATAAAAGAAGCGCATTTATATCATCAAATAGAAGATGGCAGCATGGAAGAACTAACGTTTACATTGGGTAGTACAGAAAAAGGAGAGCAAAAGATAGAGTTTGTTTCCTCCGGTGGACTAGGTGTATTTAGTTTTGTTAATGTAGAAAAAAATTCTTCGAGCGAAAGTCAAGACGGAGTTGAACCCACTGATTCTGATAAGGAAGTTAACAATGATATGGCAGCAGAAGAAGAGAATAAAGAAAATGATATAAGTGAAAGTAAAAATACGACCCCAGACTTAAATGTTGACGAAAGCCAAAGCAAAGAGAAAAGCGATGAGAAAAGCGATAATAAAAACGATGATGAAAGCAAAACAACAGCCAAAGCAGATATGGAAATAAAGGAGGACAAAGATGAGGCTGTAACACCGGTAAGTATTGATGAGTTTCATGTTTCGTTTGTAAGCGGTGCGAATAGCATAGATGGAAAAAATGTATGGAACCCATCAGACCCTGTTTCCGGCCATGCGTTCATTTATCGTGTAGATTATACGATGTCTGGAGTCTTTTCTACGGATATTGGCGCATTCAAGATTGAATTGCCTTTACATATATTGAAGGATAAAGACGGGAATTGGGCTGATACTTTTAATTGCCCTTACAGAATAAGAACCGACAATATGGGGGATGATGCCCCAGACTTTGTATATGAAGTAGATGAGGAAAGTAATAAAGTTACAATATATAATTATAAGCCATATCCAACGGGAGAAGCCGGATATGTTGAAGTGTCTTACGAAACAGCTAAAAATACAGTAAGTTATATAGACATGGGTAGTTCTACAAAGGTAAAGGCTAAAGTTTATGCAACGAATGCAGCGTCAACGGTAACGGCTGAGTCGGAAGCAGACGAAGTATATATAGATACTCATGCAACTATTGTTTATACACAGAAGAAAAAACCTAAATTATATAAAACCTGGGATGGCACTTGGGGGGAAGAACCATCTGATTCTAAAGAGTATTATTATCTGGTGTGGCCAATAAGGTCATATATAAACAAGAATACATCATCGTATGATTTTTATTTAAATGACACAATTGCAGATATGGGGAGTGAGGTTGTAGGATATAGGTTTTCAGGAGAATCTGGATTCAGCAAGAAGAATCATACAGATAATATCCTAAGTTACGGAGACCGATATGATTATGTTTTAACAAGATACAGCAAAAAGAAGGCTGATGAAGCAACCAAATCAAATAAAAGGTATGACATACATAATGATATCGAAGCGGTAGTAAGTCCATCTGACCATGTGGATGAAGATACTAACGCATTATCTTCTTATGATTGGTACTATGAAGCACCTGTATACATAGGAAAAAAAGGAGAGTTTTGGGCAGAAAAATATGGAATATATGGTGAATACAACAGAGTTGAAAGTTCAGAGGATATTTCAAATTACACACTTGGCGAATTTGAATCGGGTGAAAATGATACTTTATCATATCTGAAGTATCATGCCATTGGTGATGGCTCGCCGTATACATTCTCTCTGGCAGATGGAGCCACAGGCACAGTGGAAGATGCCTTAAACGGGTTGTATTGGAGGAAAAATGTTGATTATAATCTTATAGATGATGGTATCTATATAGAAGGAACCAAATTAAATGATGATGATTATGACATTGCACAGGCTGAACTAAACCCTGTAGTGAAAGAAGCAGATTTTGATGAAACAACGTATACATTCAAATCACGTAAAAAAACAACTGGATTTACGGAAGAAAATAATATTACTGTTATGATAAGAACTTCAACGGGAGGTTGGAAGGAAGCTGCGGTATACAACTTAAACAGCAAGAAATATGAAAATATTAATATTGCGTATGTAAAAAAAGCGAACAAAAGGATACTGCAATTCAATGCAGGAGTTAAAGCCTTACAATATAAATGTTCACAGTCATATTACTACACGGAACTAAATATTTACCCCGAAATATCTTTATTCAGGACGGAGCATATACAGGAGATATTAAAGAATAATCCGGAAAAAATTGCGGTTTCAAACGAAATTAATTTTGTAGTTTCACAAAACAAAAAAACGATTTTGGACAGAACAACAAGGGGAACAGACTATGTACAAAAAGTAACAAGAGAATCAGAGATAAAAAAAGATGTTATAAAAACTCAAAATATAAAAAAAGAGGCGAGGTTTGAAGTTACTTGGAACGCACATTTCAAAGAGAAATATATAGATGACAATGGAATTCGCTATATTTACCAAAATAATGGTAAATTTTATGATTTACTCCCATTGGGGTGTGATTTTGACACAGAATCCTTAGTGGTTTCAGAATCAGGGATTGCTATGACAAATGGTGAATACCAATACAGTCTAAAAGAAAATTACAAAAACACCGGAAGAACTCTCTTGACAGTTGATATATTTATTCCGACAAAGAATGAATATACAATACAATACAATACTTCTCACGACTATAACTCTATCAATGATTATGGAAGGAGCCTGCTAAATTCAATCGTATATGAATCAGGCAACGATAAGATAGGAGAAGGTCTTCCGGACAATGGAGGAAATATAACAGATAAGGATATCTTGAAGGACATTGACCCTGATACAAATGCAAAGAAATTCGCTTATGCAGAAGCCAGGTATGAAGTTAATTTTCCGGTTGCTGCTGTTACTGGCCTAAAAAAACAGATTAAAAACTCTGTATCTAGAAAGTATTCTTATGATGAAGTGATACATAAAAACGAAAAATATAGTTATAAAATAAGGCTCACAAATGATTCTATAACGAAAGCAAAAGATATTGTGTTTTTTGATTCGCTGGAAAATTTTTATCAAAACCAAGGACAAAATACTCCGACGATATCATCAGACTGGAAAGGTACACTGAGGGGAGTTGATGTGTCACAGATGGCTTACAAAGGCGCTGCACCTGTGATTTATCTTTCAAAAGTGAGTGGGTTAAATCCTCAGGACCATAACGATTTAAAAGAAAAGGATGGTAACGGAAATTCGATATGGTTAGAATACGAAAAATTTTCTAAGGAATACGGATTAGAAAAAGCAACTGCGATTGCTATTGATGCGACAAGAAATGAAGATGGCTCAGAATTTATGTTAGACGAAAAAGAATCAATATCGGCCATTATTTATATGCAGGCCCCATCGGAAGATAAAAGTAATAATCAGGACCCAATTGCTTATAACAATATTTTCGTGCAAAGAACTGCAATAAAGGAAATTGGAAATGAAATTACAGAAATTCCTCAGTTTTACCATCAGGATTACACGCAGGCTCACTACCGCATATCCAGCGACATAGGATTTAAAAAAGTAGACGCAACAGAAACAACAGTTGGAATCAAAGGAATAACGTATAAATTAACTGGTACGTCAGATTATGGAACAGTTTACAACGAAGAGAGAGTTTCTGACAAGAATGGTCAAATGATGTTTTCTAACATTGAAAAGGGCAAATACGAGATAAGTGAAATAAAATGTTCTGATGATTGGCAATTAAATAAAGAAGCCTATGTGATTACAGTGAACGGGAAGGGCGAAGTTGAAATCAATGGATTGAATGTGAATGATGAAGGTTTGTACATTCTTCAGGATGAGCCAAGATACCATGCTGATGTAGCTTTTCAAAAAATCAATAATGTAACGGGTGGGGCCGTTGAAGGAGTGGTTTTTAAATTATCGGGGACTTCTGAGTATGACAGTGAATATACGCTTTATGTAAAGTCAAATAAGATTGGACGAGTTTCATTTAAAAACATTGAGCTTGGTACATACGAATTAAAGGAAGTTGAAGCTCCAGAGGGTTATATAAAAAGCAAAAAGACATTTACGGTAAAGGTTGATGAAGCAGGAAAATCAACGATTTATGATGGAGACAAAGAATTGAGTGTGAATGGTAATGGATATTATCAGATTGAAAATGAACCGTATCATACTATCAGATTCTTAAAAAGTAGCACATATGGTGACAACATTTATCTTGAAGGAGCAGAGTTTAGCCTTACTGGAATCTCAGATTATGGCACTAGCGTAAATCAAACAGCAACATCTGGAAAAGCAGAAGATGGTGGACTGGTTGTATTTAGCAATCTTGAGCCAGGAACTTATACCTTAAGGGAAACAAAAGCGCCATCCGGACATTACCTTGATGAAAAACCATATAAAGTAGTGATAAAAAAGGATGGTACCTTTACGATTGACGGATTAGACAAAATTCATTTTGGAAAATCCAAAAAATGATGGAAGGTGAGAAAATGATAAAAAAGAAAAGTAATATGCAGCCAGGGAAAAATTCCCTGGCAAAATTTAAAAAACAACAATTTTTTTATTTACCGATGCTATTATTTGGAATCATTCTATTTATAATGTCTGTTAGCCGTGTTTATGCAGCAGATAATGCGGTATATTCCACAGTTGGAGGAACGTGGAAAAAGGTTAGTGATACAACTTGGACCATGGACAAAGACGGAGACGGAAACACAGATGTGACACTTGTAAAAGACGGAGATGAATGGAAGTATATCTTCAATGTTGCTGATGATTCGGCGATGTACTATGGATGGGAAACTAATATTCCAGACGGATATGAGGTTGAAAATGGTTATGGAACGAAGGAGAATCCGGCTATCAGTAGCCAGTATGCGCATACATCAAATATTGACAAAGATGGAGTACAGGATGGAGTCTATGAAGGTGGCGTAGATGAGACGAAAGTGTATACTGTTCCTGGTGCGTCGTATGTTCTGGCGTCAGGAAAATATGACCTGGCAGATGGCGATTTTTTAGTGTTATGGCATGGCAATCATCCGGAATATACGGCTGTAAAGGATTGTGAAAAAGGAACAAAACTGTCTGGCAAAGGGAGTATTACTGCTGCATCATATGATAATGGCACTATAACAGTTGGCTTTCATTCAGAAAAAGCCGGTAAAAAAGGCTACGGATACTATGCTACAATAAAAGGAAATACAAACATGGAAGGTTTGATGGCAACAAACATGTCTACAGAAGAAACACCATTACGCACAGGAAGTATAAAGCTGACGAAAAAAGTAGAAGATAAATATGGAAACAGTATTAATACGGATGAAGTATTTAAATTTAATATTGAATTTATGACCGAAGACGAGGAAGTGAAAAAAGCATTAAGCGGAACGAAGGTTTATGGTGATGTTACTTTAACAGATGGAAAGGGGTCGTTTTACATATCGAAAGACCAAACTATGAACATTTATGGTGTTCCCACAAAGAATGATAAAGATGGAAAATCATTGGTCAGGTTTAAGATATCGGAAGAGAGTGTTTCTGATAAATATAGCTGTGTATATTCCGGAGATATCGATTCGCAGGGAGAGGGTGATTTTTATGCAAATAATTGCTATCTGGTCTCTGCAACAAATATCAAAATTGCAGAGCCAACACAAAAAACACAAATTTTAGTTATAAAAAAACAGGTCAAAAAAAGCAACAGACAGGATTCGTTTAGGTTTTTTGTATCTTTCGAAAACTTAAATAGCGGAACAGAATATAAATATAAGAAGGGTGAAGAAGAAAAAAGCTTCAAAGCAGGTGAAGATGGAACTGCAGATATAGCATTTGACCTTTCCGATAAGGAAGAAATGGTCTTTGAAAGTCTGCCTGTAAATTGTGTTTATCAAATAACAGAAGACGCAAGTGACTATTATGCATCATATGAAATCTCAGATTCCGTGAATGTGGTGCAGCAGAAACAGGACAACGCTCAGGCTAATCAGTCTTTATCAACTGGAAAAGAAACGGTTGATGCGGATGAAAATGCTACAGTGACATTTACCAATACTGGAAAAGAAGAGTCAGAACCGGAAGCAGAAACAACAAAAATAGCTGTAAAAAAGATATGGGATGATAACGATAATTCTGCAGGAAGACGTCCAGATAGTATTACGGTATATCTGATGCAGGATGAAAATGTAATGAAGAATATTACTTTAAATGGAGATAATGGATGGCAGGCGGAGTTTGATAATCTTGATGTATACCAAGAAGACGGAAAGACAAAATATACGTATTCTGTTCAGGAAGAAAAAGTTGATGGCTATATTTCAAAAGTTGCAGAAAGTACTGCTGAAGAAAACGGCGAAAGCATAAAACTTTTCACTGTTACAAATACTGCAGTGTCAACCGGAGCGATTAAGGTCACAAAAACAGTTGAAGGTGATAAGGCTGAGGCAGGCAAGGCATTTAAATTTAACATCACCCTCCAGAAAGATGGCCAGCCGGTGACAGGTGTTTACAATCTTGACAGCAAAGCCGGAACAAAGACCGGAACAATCGTATTTGACGAAAATGGAAAGGCTTCGTTTGAATTAAAACATAACGAATCAATCGTAATCTCAGGTCTTCCAATCGGTGCTTCATATGAAATCGCAGAGAACCCATATAAGTACTATACCGCATCAGATGAAGGTAAATATTCCGGAGTAATCCCTGAGGGAACTGCAGAAGTCAATGTGGTAAATACGCATAAAGAAATGTACAGCATCTCTGTTACTAAAACAGTCAAAGGAAACCAGGGAGACAAAACGAAAGAATTTGATTTTGTCCTGAAACTTACGGCAGGAGATGGAATTGACCTTCCGGCAACGGTAGAATATAAAAAAGGAGAGGAAAGCGGAAAGATAGACTTAACAAATGGAGAAGCAGTATTTAAACTTGCACACGGAGAAGAAATCACATTTAAAGACCTTCCGGCGGGTATTGGCTATGAGGTAACAGAAAGTGGTGCCGAAAATGACGGATATACCGTCAGCAGCGAAAATGCTTCAGGTGTGGTTAAGGCAGATGTGAATGTTTCTTTTGTAAATACGAAAAATGTTGGAATCCCAACGTCATCCATGACCAATACGATTGTGATGCTACTTATTGTATGCATTGCAGTTTGCGGTGTGGTGTATGGTGCAAGGAAGAGGAGATAAGAAAAATATGAAGACGTGGCTATGTAATGGCTGCGTCTTTTTTTTGTGTTGCCAAGCGCCTAAGTACGCTCCATCGCTTCGCAAAAGAAAATAAAAAATTTTTCAAAAAAACGTCACACTCTTGGAATTATTTTGCATATTAATTGTAGAGCATACAAACAGAACGTAAGAGGCATTTAAATGTAGAGCAAAAAAAAGGAGCTAAAAGCAAACAAGAAAATGCTCAACGGAGAACGGGGAATCCCCGGCCGACCAAAAGTCGTCCGCGGGTCAAAGGCTCCGGTTTTAACTTCGCACGCGGGTCTGCATCCCCGTTCGAAGTCAGGTTACGAGTCCGGCTTTGCTGGCGAGTTATCAAAACCTAAAAGGAGAAAAGCACTCCGCAAAAAAAGACGGCAAAAAAAATAAAACCAAATCAGTCGTCAGTCGCCAGAGCGAAAGCTGTCCAGCTGGTGGCATGTAATTTCATATGGAAAGGCCAAAGGCCCCAAAAATATAATAAAGAAAAAGGAGAGAAAAACATATGAATAAGAATAGAAAGATTAGACACATTTTACCAAAGGTAGGTATGACAGCACTTATGGCTGCTACCGCATTCGCAGGCATGGGAACTCCGGTTTTCGCTGCAGCAGGTACAAACTATGGTACAACAATTGAAGGAACAAAGACAACTACATTCGATAAATTCCTGCTTATGGACAGTCAGGCAAACGTGCCGAATGCTACATTCTCTTATGCAGTAACAGCAGGTAATGCAAAAGCTTACGATGTTGCTGGAAAGAAATTCCAGGTTCTCGCTGGTGTTGATGCAGACAAAATCACAATGGCAGGTGTTGGTGAAGGCGCAGAAGCAAATAAAATCGTGTTCAAGCAGGGCGATGGCTCCGATACACACGACACAACAAAAGATAATTATGTAAAAGACCTTGCAGCTGGAAAGAAATATGCACTGAAAACTGCTACACTTGACTTTTCTAAAGTACAGTTTACAGAACCAGGTGTTTACCGCTATGTTATCACAGAGTCCGGTACAAACCAGGCTATCACAAACGACGCTGACCTTACAAGAGTCCTTGATGTGTATGTAAACGATGCTTCTTCAGATGCAGATGGTGCACTTGTAAAGAAACTGATAATCGAAGGATATGTTCTTCATTCTAATGTAGATGATGAACCAGACGTAGCAGCAGGCGAGAATTTCGGTTCCGCAGGTGCTTATGTAGCAACAAAATCCCAGGGCTTCACAAACAGCTATGATACATCTGACCTGACACTGAGAAAACAGGTTACTGGTAACCAGGCTTCCCGTGATAAGTACTTCGAGTTTACTCTGAACATTGACAAGGCTCAGCCAAATACAAAATACGATGTTGTTATTGATGATGCAGACGCTACATCTAAAACAAATGCTGCTACAATTGATGCAAATGCTGGACAGGCTAACGTTACATCTATCACAACAGACGGTGCTGGTAAAGCAACACAGAAATTCTATCTGCAGCATGGCCAGCAGATTACAGTACAGGGTCTTGCAAAAGATACAACATACGCTGTAACAGAGAATACAGAAGATTACAAATCCACAGCAAACACAGCAGCCGCTCCGGTTGTAGATGTTAAAGCAGATACAATCTCCGCAGAAGTTAACGGAACAATTGCTTCCAAAGACCTTACAACTGGTTACCTGAATACACGTGATGGTGTTATCCCAACTGGTGTTATTATGGCGGTTGCCCCGTTCGCAGTTGTAACTATTCTTGGTGGTGCCGGCGTTGTAACTATGGTAATGAAGAAAAACAAGAAAGAGGATGAGTAATCTTTTCTGATTAATTTTAACTTTACGGCTCCGGCGAGCCTTCGGCTCGCCTCCACAGCCGTACATAGCATTTAAGAAAGGCGGTGTCAAAAATTCCAAAAAAAGAACCCAAAAAAGACGAAGAAGTAACCCCGGAAAACGAAAAAAGCGAAGCTAAAAAAAAGGAGAAGCGGTTACATCCGTTAATAAAACTTCTTATAAAAATAGCAGTTCTTGGCGTGATTATCTTTTTAGTCCTTACATATGTTCTTGGATTTTATCGGATGACAGGAAATAATATGTTTCCTTTTGTAAAAGATGGGGATTTATGCATCGTCTATAAACTTGATGAGTATACAACTGGTGATGTCGTGGCGTATAAAAATAAAAACGGCAAAACCAAGATTGGAAGAATTGTTGCAGTCGGAGGTCAGGAGGTTAATTTCCCAAAAGATGGCGGATATACGGTTGATGGCTATCAGCCGGCAGAAGAAATCACTTATCAGACATTTGGTGCTGATGGAGTGAAGTATCCGACTGAAGTTGGAAAGAATGAGTTCTTTGTTATGAACGATTTCCGTTCTGATACGGATGACAGCCGCCAAATTGGCAGCATTAAGGAATCCAAGATATGCGGAAAACTCTTATTCCTTATAAGAAGGAGAGGCTTCTGATGGTAAGAAAGATAATCCGGTTTATTGACAATATGATTGATAAGACTGTTTTTCTTGTTTGCCTGGTCTTGTTCCTGCTCGGGTCTTATGGACTTTACGACAGTTATATGGTATATCAGCAGGCGACAGACGACAGTATCTTGAAGTATAAGCCGGGATATGAGACCGATGACGCAACAAATAAAAAAATAAAAGAAAATATGGTGGCCTGGCTGACCGTTGATAACACAAATATTGATTATCCGGTCATGCAGGGTAAAGATAACAATGAATATCTAAACAAAGACCCGTTCGGTGATTACTCTTTATCAGGAAGTATCTTCCTTGACAGTAGAAATAACCCGGATTTTGATGATTATTATTCGTTGGTGTATGGACACCATATGGAACAGGGTATGATGTTCGGAGCACTTGATGATTATCTTAAAGAAGGCTATCTTGATTCACACAGCAGCGGAACCCTCACGGTTGGTGAGAAAAAATATAAACTTCGTTTTTTCGCAGTGCTCGAATGTGAGGCAACGGAACCTGCAATATTTGCCCCAACAGAAAATGATAATGAAACTTTGGATTACATCAAGCAGCATGCGCTATTTCTGGACGATAGCAACTTGCCAAAAGAAAATGAAAAACTTCTTGGATTATCTACATGTAAATACCCTGATACAGTTGAAAGAACATTGATTTTTGGCGCTATGGTGCCAGAAAAAAGAAAATAAGAAGCCAAAAAGCAAGGCGTCCTGTGAAAGACCAGGGCGCCTTTTTTAAAGGAGGAGACAAAAGGATGAGAAAATATATCTTGCCGTTGATTTTTGCATCTATGTGGGTAATGACGACTCCGGTCTACGCAGCAGAGCCAGTTGATGCAATCGTACCAGTATCATGCACTGCAGAAGGTAGCGCGGAAAGTTTTGCCGTATCGATTCAAGGAGATAGCGGGTTTAAGGCTTCTCCGGAAAGATTAGAACTAAAAAATGGAGAGAGCAAAGACTTTACCATATCCATCAACCTCCCTGGAGATTATAAATATAAAATCTATCAGGAAAAAGGAACAGAAAAGAATACAGAATATGACAGTAATATATATTATGCAGAGGTTTTTGTCACGGAAGGTGAAGATGGGAAGTTAAACGCAGATACGGTTGTTTTTACAAACGGAAGCAGCGAGAAGTCAGCGGAATGTGAATTTATAAACAAAATCACAAAAGAGACAGAACAAAAAGAAAATGGGAATCCAAGCGGTGGTTCATCATCAAATGGAGGTTTAGCAACGCAGAAAGGTAGTAGCTCTGACGCACCAACGGTAAAAACTGGTGTTGAAACAAATGAACTCATGTATGTTGAAATTGGTCTGATTGGCATGGTTGTGGCAGCGATAGCCGTAAGAAAAAGAAATAAGAAAAGACGGTAAGGTGAGGGAAGGTGATAAAAATAAAGAAGCAAAAAGTAATAGCGATGCATCAAACAACAGTACTATTCGGTCCAAGACGCTGACAATATTCAAGAATCCATATATAAAGATTTGTATAACAACGCCAAAACTATGTCAGAAAGACCTGATGGATATCGCTACCATGATACCGCGAGCTACGCTCGTGTGTATAAAGCCCGCAAAGGCTGACAAACGACGACGAAGTCGGGGTGTAGAACACGGGCGGGGTTTATATCAACGGAGAACGGAAAGTCCCCGGCCGACGAAAAGTCGTCCGCGGGTCAAATGTTTCGGTTCTAACTTCGCACGTGGGGCAGAATCCCCGTTCGAAGTCTGGTTACGAGCCGAAACGGCGAGTTATCAATATGCAGAATAAGTGTGCAAAAACAACACAAAAAAAAGAAGCAAAAATGAATTCCGCTTCTTTTTTTTGAACATCGATTGTGAGCCGCCATGAACATGTTCAACGTTCCTCGTCAAATATTCGAATCATCCCAATTATCACTGTCACTGTTAAATAAATCATCAAAGATATTTCCGCTGCCGCTATTGATATCCGGCAAATCGGAAGGCAACGGCTCTTCGGGCTCCATGACAATTCCAAAGTCATCAGGCAGGTCAATATCCAGCTCTGCAGATTCTGTAAAATCTGGCTCTGAGAGCGGTTTCTCCTGTCCTGGATTTGCAACTGTATTATTGTTTTCCGTTTTTGCAGCAGATTGTGCTTCTGGATTTTGTGTATTCTTTTTCTGCTTCCTTCGGTCCTTTCTGGATTTTTTCTTTCCGTTTTTGTCAACGACAGTGGCGGTGGTAGTAACAGCGGAGGAACCCTTGACCTGTTCGTCTGTTTCTGCCTGTTTTACATCAGGCTGTTTTTCCTGCTGTGTCGGCTTTGAACCTTTTTCCTCTTTGTTTTGTGTAGATGCGTTCTTCTTATTGATTTTCGGGGTATCTGTTTTTGCCCGGCCGGGTGAAGCCGCGTCATTTTTTTCAGCTTTTTTGACGGATATTGATAACTCGCCTGCCTCGCAGGACTCGTTACCAGATTTCATCGATAGCTCGCCAGCGAAGCTGGACTCGTTGCCTGACTTCGAACGGGGATTCAGACCCGCGTTCTTCGTTGAAGTCTGAGGTTTAGGAGTCTTCTCTTTAGGCGCATCCTTCGCGTCGACAACGGCTTTTGTCTGACTAAGCGCAGTCGTTGTGACTGTGGTTTTTCTTTCGGAAACCTGATTATCTTTTTCTTTTTTTTCGGTTTTTTCTGGTTTCTTTATTTCTTTTAAAACGGGTTCGGGTCTGGGCTCTGTTTTTGGAAGTTCCTTTTCGGCTTCTTCCTTATTCAATACAGGCGGTGCCTGCTCCTGGCTTTTTGGCTTTGCATCGGCTGGGACTGAATTGCCCATATTTTCAGGCTCCGTGCTGATTTGAGAAGATGGTTCTTCTTTCTCCGCGTTTGGCTCTTCGTCCGGGCTCTCTAAGCCTTCTGACGTTTTAGGCTTTGATGTCTCCGGGTAATAGTATCTAGCCAGCTGCGCTAGGTCAATCGGGCCAAAATACTCTTTGACTGCATCCTCTGCAGTCTGCGGGAAGACTGGTCCGTCCTGTGTTGGGGAGTCTGGCTCACTTTCTGGATTGTCACCGCTATTTTCATCGCTGCGGTTGCTCGTAGTGTCTGACTCGCCGAGATTGACAGCAGCAAATAATTCGGCTGATGTTTTGTTCAGTTCTTCCTCTTTCTTAGCCAGTTCTTTTTCCAGGTTTTTTATTTTTGAATCCATGTTCTTCATTCTGTCTTCACGGATAAAAAAGTCGTGTACGTTTCGCTTTACCGTGTTTTTCAAAACTGAGAACATGGATGACGGTTTTGATGCTTGTTTTAGTTCTTTTTTTAATTTTTGTATCTCTTCATTTTGTTTTTTGAGCAGTTCATCTTTATTTTCTGGCATCATGTGTCACCTTCTTTCTGGTTTTTTCTCTTTATGTTTAATATGCAAAACGGGCGGATTTTTTGACATAAAAAGGTTTTGGCATATTAAAAATGAAATTATCTTTACAAAGAAAGGTGGAAAAATATATGGGGACAATTGATAAAAAAGAAGCACATAAGGTTTTCGGCGAGGTCTGGAAGATGTTTAATACAGTCAGAAAGAATGATACCGATGACGGATGGAAAGCGTGCATGGATGAAGCAAACAGGATTCATGCTGAATATCCATCTGAATTTTATAAAACGGTCGTCCTGGCTGTTGTCGCTGAAGCGGAGAGAGAGGCACGGCTCAATCCGTCTGACCGTCAGAAAGAGTATAAGAATGCTGGAACGGTTTTTCAGGCTGCGTGGAAAATGTTTGAAACGTTTGCTGATGATATAGAGTCATTTAAGGCAAGCGGCATGAAAGCATTGAGCGATTTTAATGTAAAATTCAGCGGAAAATTTGCGGAGAAGATGGGAAGTGCTGTTTATGAAGCACTTTGCAGGGCAGCAAATGACAAAGGCTCGTTTATGACGGACGCTTTTTCGTTTTATCAGGAATTCCAGGGTGGAATTTCTGACAAGTCAGAAGCAGAGGCATATAAAAAAGCGGAAAACATCATCAATGTACATCCGGAACACATGCTGCAGATGATGAATCTGTATGCAGACCTTCGGGCGGCTGCACGATAGAAAGGAGTTTTTTTATGAAATATGACAAGACTTTATATGGAGAGTCTGACCTTTTTGAGATGATTGACGCCTCAGAGGAAAGAAGTACAAACGGCGTTAATATCTCTGTGGCACTTGAATCAAAAGCAGTCAAGGAAGAGGAGATAAAAAAATCGGCAAAAGAGCTGGAACCGTTTAGCTCTGAAGAATTGGAAGGGTATACAATGTCCGGTAACGATTTATCCCGCATACAGATTGTCTGTGGCAGGATAGCGGAAATCACGGTAGAAGATGAACAGGCGGTAATCAATGTTGAAGCCTGCGATGGGTCTGGCTCTGCAGTAATACGCGCAAAAAAAGAAGATGTGCTAGATAAGGCAAAGACCATGCAGAAGGGCGACCCTGTCACGGCAGTGATTGACAGCGAAATGGAATGTGTCAATTTAAGATTCGGACCAATCTATGGTCAGGTATGTATCAGACTCAGGAAAAAGACGAATAAAAAAGTCGGCCTGAACTGCATTGTTTCTATGTAAAAAGTAAAAATTGCAAAAAGAAATCTGGCGAAAGCCAGGTTCTTTTTTTGTGCAAAAAAGAAAAATAAAAAATTTCACTAAAAACGAAAAAACTTTTCAAATTCCGGCATATTGTATCTGACTTGGAAACGAACTTAAAAAAATGCGAAAAGGAGATTTTAAAAAGAATGTCAGAAATTAAGAGATTAAGAAAAATGGCAGATAAAATATATGCAAAGATGGAAAACATGCAGCGCCTGACAGACAGTGAACTGAAAGGCAAAACAGATGAGTTTAAATTAAGGCTGAAAAACGGCGAAACCGTGGACCAGATTATGCCTGATGCGTATGCAGCAGTGGGAGAGGCGGCTTACCGAAGCATTGGTTTAAGACCGTACAAAGTGCAGATTATGGGTGCAATTGCGCTGAATGAGGGAAAGATTGCGGAACAAAAAACCGGCGAAGGAAAGACTCTTACTGCGTCAATGCCGGCGTATCTCAACGCTCTTGAAGGCAAAGGGGTTCATATTGTAACTGTTAATGATTACCTTGCAGAACGTGATGCGGAAGATATTGGAAGAATCCATCGTTTCATGGGTCTTACCGTCGGATGTATCTTAAAGACGACATCACCGGAAGAAAAGAAAAAAGAATATGCAAAAGATATCACATACATTACGAATACAGAACTTGGTTTTGACTATCTGAGAGACAATATGGCGCAGCGGATGGAAGACAAGATGCAGCGGGGATTCCATTTCTGCATTATTGATGAGGTGGACTCTGTACTGATTGATGAAGCGAGGACTCCGCTTATTGTTTCCGGAAACAGCGGCAAGTCTACAAAACTATATATCGCATGTAATGAACTAGCAAAACAACTGGAAAAAGGAGAAGTAACAGAATTATCAAAAGTGGACCTGATGGCAGGGGAGAGGCCAGAAGAGACTGGCGATTATACGGTTGATGAAGAGCACCGCATCGTTACCCTCACGCTGCAGGGAATCAAGAAGTGCGAAAAATACTTCGGAATTGACAACCTGGCAGACAGAGAATATACAGAGTTATATCATAACATCCTGGCAGCACTGAAAGCACATAACCTGATGAAGAAAGATAAGGATTATGTTGTTAAGAATGGCGAGGTCCTGATTGTAGATTCATTCACAGGACGTATCCAGCCGGGACGCCGTTATTCTGATGGCCTGCATCAGGCACTTGAGGCAAAAGAAGGGGTTGAAGTCAAAGAGGAAACTTCTACATATGCAACCGTTACATATCAGAATTTCTTTAACAAATACGATAAGAAATGCGGAATGACGGGAACAGCGTCTACTGAAAGGAAAGAATTTAAAGACATTTATCATATGTCTGTTGTAAAGATACCGACAAACAAACCGGTACAGAGGGTTGATGAGTCCGACAAGATGTTCTTGACTAGACAGTCAAAATTTAAAGCAGTTGTTGACGAGATTAAGAAAACGCATGAGACCGGGCAGCCGATTCTTGTTGGTACATCAACTATTCAGGACTCTGAAATTCTGGATAAGATGCTGAAAGAAGAAGGTCTTCCACATACTGTACTGAACGCCAAGTTCCTAGAGAAAGAGGCCGAAATCATTGCAAAGGCTGGAACGAAAGGCTCAATCACCATTGCAACAAACATGGCCGGAAGAGGAACAGATATCAAACTTGATGATGATGCGAGAGCAGCCGGCGGCCTTAAGGTAATCGGCACACAGCGTCATGAGTCAAGAAGGATTGACAACCAGTTGAAAGGACGTTCCGGCAGACAGGGCGACCCTGGCGAATCTATCTTCTTCCTTTCTCTTGATGATGAGGTGCTCAGGCTTTACGGTTCAGAGCGTATGAAAAATATGTTAAGTCTGGCAGGTATGAAAAATGAAGAGAGCCTTGAAAATGGAACTGTAAATAAATTTGTCAAGAAAGCGCAGACTGTGATTGAGGATAATAACTTCGGAGCAAGAAAGAATGTCCTGAAATTTGATAAGGTAAACAATGAGCAGCGTGAACTGATTTACGCAGAACGTGATGCTATCCTTGAAAAAGCAGATACCAGAAGTACGATGGTGACAATGATTGAAGATT
The DNA here is from genome assembly GCF_020553125.1 of Blautia sp. MSK20_18. NCBI lineage: Bacteria > Bacillati > Bacillota > Clostridia > Lachnospirales > Lachnospiraceae > Blautia > Blautia sp. MSK20_18. The sequence goes on along the minus strand of NZ_JAJCGR010000017.1, from coordinate 41,921 downwards.
CTATCAATATGGTCATTGATAAACACGCACCGGATAAGAAGGTAACAGATGCACAGTATCAGGAAATCCGTAAAGAAATTGAAGTTCTGGTCCATGGCATTAAAAGCCCGGAATATGAGCCAAATATGAAGAAGAAGAGGCTTTCTGAACTTTATATCAACGCTGCAAAAGACAAATACGTTGACAGGGAAAGAGAGTGGCCGGACGTTAATGTATTCAGAGAATTTGAACGCCAGATTATCCTGAGATGCATTGACATCAAATGGATGCAGCATATCAATGACCTGGAAATCCTGCGCCAGAACATTGCCCTTGTGGGATATGGACAGAAGGACCCAGCGATTGTATACAAACTGAAAGCATTTGACATGTTCAATAAGATGTCTGATGAAATTAAAACAGACTCCGTGTACACACTGTTTTCTTCAAGACTGAAATCTTCAGCGGCAAATAACGGCGCGGTTTAAAAAAGAAGAAGAATACATAGAGGCCCGGGATAAGGATATCTCGGGCTATTTTTTCGCAAAGAATTTTGCATCTGGATTTGTTTTGCATATTTGTGTAGTATAGGAAACATACAAAAAAGAGGAGGAAAAATAAATGTTAAAAAAGTTCAGGATGATGCTGGCCGGAGCTATCGCTGCAGTTGTGGTAATCAGTGGAAGTAATGTCGGATGGATGCAGCAAACAGAAGTTCAGGCAGCGACAGCTTTGAGCCAGGTTCCTGGCTACACAGGAAGCCCATATACTGTTGTCAATGACAATGAGCCGGATTTTGCAAAATCGGATTTCACGACAGATGCTTTTGAGGACTATGGCGATTTGGATAGTCTTGGGCGATGCGGTGTGGCTTATGCAAACATCTGCAAAGAGTTAATGCCGACAGAAAAGCGCGGAAGGATTGGTATGGTTAAGCCCTCCGGATGGCATACCGTCAAATATCCGGATATCATCAAAGACCGGTACTTATACAACCGCTGTCACCTTATTGGATTTCAGCTGGCCGGGGAGAATGCAAATGAGAAAAACCTGATAACCGGAACACGATATCTGAATGTGGAGGGAATGCTCCCGTTTGAAGATGAAGTGGCAGATTATGTTAAAGAAACCGGAAACCATGTACTCTATCGTGTAACTCCGGTTTTTGACGGAGATAATCTGGTTGCTTCCGGAGTGCAGATGGAAGCAGAGTCCGTGGAAGATTCCGGAGCAGGTGTCAAATTCAATGTGTATTGCTATAATGTGCAGCCTGGTATTGGAATTGATTATGCAACAGGCGACAGCTGGGTAGACCAGGAGTCAGTCGTGGACGGAGAGCCGGATGTGGGCGGAAACGCTGACACGAGTTCTGCAAGCGGTGTGTCTGGGAATTCTAGTGGCGCGACAGAACAGACGGAATATGTAATTAATACAAATACTGGAAAATTTCATAAACCGAGTTGTAACAGCGTAAAAAAGATGAAAACAAAAAACAAAAAAGAATATACCGGCAGCAGGGAAGAACTGATTTCAGAAGGTTATGAGCCTTGTGGAAGTTGCAAGCCGTAGGAAGAGCAATAAAAAAAAGCATGCAATAAATATGCAGTCAGAACAAAAAAAAGGCAACTGGCATTATTCCAGTTGTCTTTTTTGTTTGGATAGGTTTTTCTTTGTTTGTAAGTAAAATAATGGTTTTGAGTTGTTGATGTCGTCATTAGTGGTGTGCTCAACTTTAACTAAAAGCATTTGCTCATCTGGATTATCAACAAGGCAGTTGTATGTATAACTTTGGATGGCTACATATTCATTGCAAAACTGTGTATCGGTGCAGATGGCAGCGTAATAAGAATAGAAGTTTTCGATTGGCTCTCTCCGCATGCTCCAAACCTGACAATCTAAAACATGGATGTCGTAATCGTCTAACGCGCTAAATTGAAGTTTGTTATTCTTTTTGTATACAAGTAAAAATAAAAAAAATATACAGATAAAGATATACGTCTGCATCGTTTCCTTTTCTAAGTGTCCATCCATGACAACATGGATAGTATTCCAGACAAGAAAAAATAAAACGACGGCTAAAAATGGAAGAAAGGAAGAAATAGTTACAGCCCTTAAGATTTTCATTGATTTTTTGGCATGTATAGCCTCATCCTTGTATGGCATACGAAAATTGTAAAAATCTTCTAAATTGTCCACGCGCGTTTTTCTTTTGATTTTGTCTTCGTTTCTGTACATTTCTCCTTTTACGGTTTTTTCTTTTGGCATTGGTGATTTTCTCCTTTTGTGTATTTATATTGTTTAATATGCCAAATAAGGATTTTCCTGTACCATTTTTGTACCAGCATTTCTTATCGACGGGCGGGAAAGCCTGGTCACGGTTTTTTAATCCGCTGATAAGGATTCAGAGTATTTCTCTTAACATGTTTTTTTTGCATATTAAATATGTAAAAAATAATATTCGTCTCGTAAATATAACATAGAGACGCGCAAAGAAGGGAGAAAAAGATATGTCTAAAAAATTAAGCAAGAAAGAACTCCAGAAACTGGAACTGCAGATGGGTATCTCAAAGATTCAGCATAACCGTCCGCCGGTTGGAAGGCCAACTGTGTTTTACGGGAAGACCAATAAACAGAAACGGAGAGAAGGTCGGAGGATGGCGAAGGAGGGCTTCGTATAACGCGAAGCCGTCTTTTTTTATGCAAAAAAAAAGAATACCACATTATTTTGTGGCATTCTTCGATAAAATTAGTCGTTTAAGCATACATCGCCTGGATTTCTCTGTCTGCTGCCTGGCGGTATGTATCCAGTGTATCTAATACTTCAGGGGTCAGGCTGATAACCTGCTTGTACTGCGCCAAGTGTTCGAGGCTTGCCCAACAGTCCATAACTGAAGTACGAATCTGAACTTCTACCTTCATTTCTGGAAAGACTTCGTCGTCAGATGTGATTCCTAAAATGACGTGCAGGCTGCGATATCCACTGGGTTTTGGATTTTTGATGTAATCCTTGATATGTAAAACCTGACATTTCGTATCACCGAAATCGTGGATTTTATCAAGGTTATCTGAAATCTTATACACGTCAGAGATAGAATCTGTGATAATACGGATTCCAATGGCATCAGATTCCTCAACCAGCATAGAGTGATAATTAACTGGCAAACCGTCTGCCAGAATCTTCTTCTCCATACTTTCCGGAGACTTTATCCTGCATACAATTCTGGATGTTTTTGCTCCGGAGAATTCGGCTGCAAATTTCGCAATGATGACCGCTTTGCTTTTGACAGTTTCCATATGGGTTAAGTGTGCTCCATAAAATTTTTCTTTTTCGTTTGTTTTCATTTTTTATTGCTCCCTTTCTTTATAAAACCAAAATTTCTCAGAATTAATATGCAGAATAATAAAAAATATGAAACGCTTTATTTTTCTCTTTTTGGAAAATTTTTCATATTATCTGTATGCAAAAAAATATATGCAGCAGGAGGAAAAAATATGAGCTATAAATTGGATATTAAAGATGATGCATTACGAATCTGTGGACTGTTTGGTACATATGAAGCGGCAGACGATGGAAGCGGGGGCTTTCTGGTTTCCGTTCAGCAGGATTCGTGCGTAAATGAGATTGATGCGGATGGGGAGGAATACCTTGTTGATTTTGGGCAGGAATGGAGCGTTCCAGTAAAAAATCTGTCAGAGCTGAATGGTTTTATAAAAAGATGCGAAGAAGAGCGGTTATGGAATTACCTGCCAGGACCGGTGTTCCGGATGAAACCGGATATGGAAAACGGAATTCTTTATATAAGAGGACAAAGCCGAAATTTCGTTATAGGAGAAGGAGATAAGGGTCTGTACGTAGATGAATCCGCAAGCACGAAAAACCATAATTATAGAGATGATTTGCTTGGCATCACCAGATATATGACAGCAGAGGATAAATGGTGGCAGCGACCGGCAGAAGAGACTATAGATATCGCCAGAAATATGAGGTGCGCTGCAATGATTACTTCCGGAGGTAATCTACAGCTTGAATACAGGAATAAAAGTTTATGTATCGGGCAGAAGGACGACGGGAGTTTTTGGGTCAACGTTTCCGGGGACCAGGAAAAACATATTTTCTTTAAAGACAACTGGAAAGAAGTAATTGCATTGCTTGGAAATTGAAAATAGAGGAGAAGGCCTGAGGATAGGTCTTTCTCCTCTATTTTTTTTGCTATTTTTTGGAAATTGTTTTGTTAATTTTTCGGAAATCTTTTACGGCCTGTTTTCCGATTTTAATGATTTTCGGAATGTTGATTGAGTTTACGCCTCCCTGACGTGGCCGAAATGTGATAGGAATATATTTAACGCTGCATCCTTTTTTCGCATAAATGACTGACAGCAAAACATTGGAAAGGTTGAACCCATTTGGGATTAACTGAATATAGCGTTTTAACGTGTCAGTGTTCATTAGGCGGAATGGTGTGTTCGCGTCCTTTAGTGAAACACCGAAACATAAACGTAAGACTAACTTCAAGGTCTTTGTGACAAGCACCCTTGAAAATCCGTCCTGCCTTCCCTTTCTCCATCCAATGACCATGTCATAGTCGCTGCGGTTCTGCCAAAATCCTTCAAATTCTGAAGCCAGCGTTTGACCATCAGAATCTGTCTGAAAAACATAATCGGCATTGTTTGCGATTGCATGCTGATATCCATATAATACAGTTCCACCGTGCCCGGAGTTCGTTTTTTTAACCGGGTGAAGCAGCGGTCTTGTCTCCGCTGCGGCGGAAATAATGTTGTATGTATCGTCCTTGCTTCCATCATCAATGATAACAAGCCGGGATTTCTGGTTTCCGTTGTGCTTTTCAACAACTGGATACCAGTCATTGATAACGTTTAAGATGTTGTCTGCCTCGTTATAGGCAGGGATGATGATATATAAAATGTCTTTTTCTGACATATAAACAGCCTCCGTTCTGATTTAATATATATAGTATGCCTGATTCTCTCCGAGAAGGCAAAGGAAAGAAGGAAACTGAAAACAGAGAAGAAATAGTCCGCAAAAAAAATAAGCAGCCGCATATGTGTGACTGCTTAAAAACATTCGATAGCAAATGCATCAGTGACTTCCTGCTGCAGGAATAATTGAAAAAATTTTGCCTGCGGGTCTTTTTTTGTGTTGTATCTGACAAGAAGGAATGGACAGCTATTGTCTTTGTGCCATTTCTGAAATGTTATGCTATCGACCATGATTGGCTCCGTGCAGATTTCTGTGTCTGTTGCTGCATATGCTGCATAAGTACCTTTTTTGTACAAATCCATTTTTGACACCCGACATGTCATTGTTTCAAATATTATCTCTTTCTTACGTCTTCGTTCCCGGAAGAAAAAATCTACGAAAAAATAAGATAAAACCCAGGCTGTAAAAATAAGGGTAAAGAAACAGCATAAAGAAGCAGCGCGCATATAGCCATGATACCACTGGTAAACGGCCAGCATCGCCATAGCAATGGTTGCCCATATGATAGGAAGCAATGCATCCCATAGTATCCTGACTGTAAACGTCCTGGAGGTCTTGTTTTTGTTCTCAAGGAAGCGCTGTTCGTCATATGTAGGTTTATGGAAGCCTTTCAGTTCTTCTTTCTTAACTTCTTTTGGATTGATTATCATTTGTCATCAGCCCTCCTTACTTATTGCAAAAGGAGAGCCCGAACCAAAACTCAGCAATAGCCCAAAGAGACACGATGAAAGCGCCAATTCCGCAACAGATTGCTGATTCCGAAGAAACGAAAAGTGCATGATGTACAGCCAGATATGTCAGCCCCAATGCGGAACTGATAAGCGGAATGGATAGGAATAAAAGAGTTTTTGCGATAAACAATGCATCTTTATGTTTGGATTTTTCCGTAATGTTTTTTAATCTTTTCAAAGTTAACACCTCCTATTTTTCTTTATATTTACAATATGCAAAAAAGAGTAAAAAAAAATTGTGAAAATGCAGTGAAATTTCACAGCTAAAAAAACACAAAAAGAAATCCTCAAAAAACGAACGATACAGAGTTTTTTCAGCATATTGTATGTATACAGGATATACAGGAAGAAAAACAAAGGAGGGAAAAGATAACGAAAAGAAAAAAATATTGGTTTCCACCTGGATTTACGGTAAGCATTGTCGGTTTTTCCAGCATACTGGCTTTGACCGGATGTGGCAAACAATATGATGTGCTTGACAAAATTGCCGATTCCACGACAGTAGGAGAAAGCATTTCCGATAAAGTGCAGGATGAACTGGATGTGGAATCATCAAACGCGGAATACATCATAAAGCGTCTGGCTGCGGCTGTCAATAAAACGGATGCGGACAGTACTTCTGAAGATGAAGGTACAGAAACAAGCGAAAGGCCGGAATACGACCCATTGAAATATGTGGATGTAAGCGGCTGCAATATTGCTGAAACAGCAAAAACGCAGGATATGGATATTTCCGAAAAGGATATCGATAATGCTGTAAAAGAAGAGATGATGAATCAGAATATCTTCAGTAAAAAAGAAAAATCGGAATCCGGTGATATTGTTACGATTGACTATACCGCAACAGAAGAAGGGCAACAAAAGGCTTTTGTTGATGTGAAAGATGAGGACCGAATCGTCGGAGACAATCTGTTCCCTGACGAAGTTGATGAAAAACTCGTTGGGGTTAAGGCTGGTGATGTGATTAATGTAGAGTATTCATTCCCGAAGGACTACAAGGACAAAAATTATAGAGGAAAGACTTTTGATTATCACATCACAATTAAAAAAGTGAAAGGAATGACACTGACAGATGAAACAGCGGTAAGTCTGTCTAGCGGGGCGCAGACGACGATTAAGGAATACCGTGAGTACATAAAGTCACTTTTAGAGTATAAAAAAACGCAGGAATTAAGTGAAAACGGTGTAGACGCCCTGTGTAAAAACGCAAAAATCACAGGCTATCCGGATGATGTGCTCAGTTATGATATACAACAGGCTTTTATCCGTGTATATCAGGAATCCGGGCTTTCAGATATTAACAGTGATGCTTTTAAGTCTTATGTAAAGAGCATAGGATATGACAGCATTGATGATTTCACAAAGAATATGCAGGAATCAGTTACAGAGGCACTTGAAAAAGAAATGAAAGTCCTTGCCCTTGCAAAAACATATGGTCTTTGGCTGGATGATAAAACATTAAGCAAGGAAATTTTAAATCAGGCAACAGGCTATTCAAGTGCAGAAGACTATTATGCTGATTACTCAAAATATCATGCACAATACGTTATGGCCAGAATCAATATAGCAAAGGAAATGCAGAAAAATGTCAAACAAACAAAACGTGCCGGCTAAAACGGCGCATTATCCAAAAAGAACAAACTTATTATTAAAAAGGACCAGCCTTTTGATTGACGAACTGGATGTAAGGAGAGAAGAGGAGGAGAAGTTTCAGCTCACACCGTATGAGGCTGGACGGTATATGCAGCTGAAAGAGATTTTTAAATGCCAGCGCCCAGCCGAGCCGATTGAGAATGCACTTGAGGACGAAAGGGCCTTAAAAGAAATCCGGAAAGAATACCTGACAGCATCAAAGATAAAAAGAGAAAGGCAGGAGATTAAAGAAAATGCAGATAAAGATGGAGTGGGAGGATTGCTTTTGGCCACCGGGACGCCGGTCATTTTAGTAGGGGTTTCACTTATGGAAACATTTATGACTGCGGGAATCGGTATCATCGTAGCCGGTGCCGCGATGTACGTCCCGGCATTTATCAGAGAAGTAACAAAAAAGAGGAAGGCAAGAAAAGATTTAAAAGAAATTTCAAACTGTCTGGATTCGCTTTCCAATGAGATTGATGAGAAGACGATGAATGTGGACAAGATATGCTCACAATACGGGCTTCCGATTAATTGCCTGGAAAGAGAAAAATACATGGTTCCACTGCTGGAAGCAGCAAAAGAATATGAAATGTTAAACCAGAAAGAAACAGATTATGAACTGCTGGTCCAGATAAACGGAAGCCAGGATATCAGCCGGAAGATTTCAAAGAATCTGGAAACGATATTAGGCCTTCCGGTAAAAGACGAAAAGGAGTATAAAAAAACATTAAAAAAAATTGAAGACCAAATCAAAAATTAAATACAGAAAAGGAGACTTAAAAAAATGATTAACTCTATCAAACAGGCCCTGACAACACGAGACATCAGACGGAAACTGGAAATCATTGTCGGAATAATCTTTCTGACACGTGTGATTTCCATGATTCCGGTTCCCGGAGTGGACGCTTCTGTTTTTAAGCAGTGGATGGCATCCAATTCCAACGATGCGCTCAATCTTTTCTCAGCATTCACAGGAGGGTCATTTGAGAACTTCTCCATGTTTGCTTTAGGCATCACCCCGCTTATTACAGCACAGATTGTCATCCAGCTGATGGCAGGCGTAATCCCGTCACTGGCAAAACTACAGAAAAAGGGTGAGCATGGACAGAAAGTCACAAAGTTCATCACTAACATCGTTGGTATCGTACTTGCAGCAATCCAGAGCCTTTGTATGGCAATCGGGTTCAATAAGAGCGGTATGATTACCGGAAACGCTGTCTTCTCTGCTATTGCTATCACAGTATTTATGACGGCAGGCACAGGAATCATGATGTATCTTGCACACATCATTACAGAAAAAGCAATCGGAAATGGTGTATCTGTACTATTGATGGCGAACATCGTATCCAGGATGCCAGGTCAGTTCGCGTCTATGGCGAAAAGCGTGGTTGACGGAAAGAGTAAAATTGTGGCGGTGCTCTCTATCACCGGGTTTATCGTTTTACTGCTGCTGATGATTATCGTAATCATTTATATGACAGAAGGATATCATCCGCTGCATGTACAGTATAGCCAGAAAATGAGCCAGTCCGGAGAGGATGCCGAAACAGGACAGATTCCGGTAAAGGTAGGAATTTCTGGCGTTATGCCAATCATCTTTGCTTCATCACTCATGGCTATCCCTCAGCTGATTGCAACGATTGCCGGAAAAGGATATGGCAGCGGATACAGCAAAATCTTCCTGAACATGATGACACAGAAGAACTGGTTCGATAACGACCATCCGATTTATGCGGTTGGCCTGCTGATTTATCTGGCACTGATTGTATTTTTCGCGTTCTTCTACCTGCCGGTGACATTTAATGCGGCAGAAATCTCTGACAATATCAGGAAGGCCGGGGGCTTTATTCCGGGAGTAAGAGCAGGAGAGGATACAGAGAACTACATCCAGAGTATTTCCCGCCGCCTTACTTCTATCGGCGTAGTGATGCTGATTTGCGTAACGGTAATTCCAATGGCTATTTGCGGTTCCCTCGGAATCACAACAACCATCAGCGGAACCTCATTAATCATCGTCATCGGTGTTGTGGCAGAAACGATGCAGCAGATTCAGCTTGAAATGGCAGGAAGGAATTATTGCGGAATCCTTTGCCAGGATACAGAAAAATAAAAAAAAGAAGGAGTTAAAAATGGAGATAAGAAAAGGAGAAAATATCGGTGAGCCAGGCGATATCGAATTTAAGAAAGAAGAACTTGACGAGTCTAAAAAAATGACTCCGGATATGAAATATATCAAATGGCCAGGCAACGTAACGGTTATGAAAGAGCTTATGTCAGTTGTGGTGGCATCCGCTGTACTGGCTATGCTGATTGCAGCAGGTGACCAGCTGGGAATGGCAATCGTCAACCTGGTGTTGAAATTTATCTGATATATACGGCGGCTGTATCTTGGACGATACAGCCGTTTTTTTTGTATCCTCAACATTTTTGCATATTGAAACCGTAAAAGAGAAACAATATCTCAAATAAATCAAAGAAAGGAAAATGCAAAAATGGCGAGCATTAATTTATATGAAGAGCCAGTCTATTATTCGGAATTGGCAGATAAAGAAATCACAAAGGAAGGGGTGAAAGAGGACTGTAGCCGAATACTGAATGTCTGCACATATAAAGTACAGAAATATATCAACAGCCACTACGGAAAAAGTTTCCTCAACGAAGATAGCCTGAAAGACATGGTCCAGAATACTGCTGTAAGTATTATGGGAAGCATCAGTGATTACATCCTCACAGACAAAGCAGTCCCGTTTTGGGCATATATCAATGTCTGCATCCGGTCAGCGGCGAAGGAAGCATACCGGAAAGAGACCGGAGCAATGGGCGCATCTGCGCATGTAATGCGCGAGGCATCAAAGACAGTCGAAAAGATGCATAGCGAGCATCTATCAGAAGACGAAGTCGCGAAAAGTATGCATATGAAAAAAAGCACAGTACAGAGCTATGTACGGTTGAAGTGCCATACACTCAGTATGGATGAACCGGTTGCGCTAGCAGCAGTTGACAGTTTTAATGAAGGAGACACCCTTGCCGACAGGATTGGTGAAAAGAAGCAAGATATCTTAAGACGCGACAGTGTCGACGAGGTTTTGAAAGAAGAGCCGGGCGAGGTGCATGAGATTGTTGAAAAAATGCTGGTCTCCATGAACGAAGAGGCCAGGTTCGTTATTGATAACTACCTGAAATATGCGCCGGAAGATAATTGGAGAGAATTGACCATGAAAGCATGCCGGCAAAAGAATATTTCCGAATCAAGGACAATGGACATCATCTACCGGTTCAGGAGAAGAGCAAAACATGAACTGAAGGACTGGGAGAAGAATGGCAGGATTGGCTCAGAGTAGAATTCAGGGCGGAATATCGCCTGTTAAGTATAAATGATGCTGAAGATAAGATTGCAAAGATAAAAGAAAATAAAAGCAAAAATAAAACAGCCTGGCGAAGCCAGGCTGTTTGTTTAACGGAGAGAGGAATGTCCCCGGCCGACGAAAAGTCGTCCGCGGGTCAAATATTTTGGTTTTAACTTCGCACGTTGGTCAGAATCCCCGTTCGTGCACTGCACTCAGCCTTATCGACGGGCGGGAAACCCGCCCTCGTCTGGTACACGCGAGCATAGCTCGCGGTATCACGGCTTCGCTTGTCAGCCTCTGCGAAGCTTGGGTACGAGCCGGAACGGCGAATTATCAACATAAGCGTTTTGTAATTGTTTCTGGTCTCCTGTTTTGCGTCATGATACCGAGAGCTACGCTCGCTTGTCAGCGGCAAAAACCGCTTGATTACCTTCAGACAGACGGCAAACAGGTTTGATAACTCAGTCTTCGGCTTCGTTACCAGATTCGCTTTGCTCAATGACCGCGGTCTCCCGTCCGTCGATGATACCGGATGATACCGCGAGTAAAACAATTAGTATGCTGAAAAAAATGTTCTAATTTTTTTTTGATTTGTCATATTAAAAAAGAAAGAAAAAAATGCCAGGAACGGTTTTTCATAGAGACAAAAAAAGGCAGGAAATATAAAGAAAATAACGGGAGGATAAAAAATGAGAGAATACAAACCGTAGCGTATAGTTGACAAAGAAGAAAGGAGATTAAAATGATGAAGCTTAAAAAGATAAAACATCTTAAGCAAGGAGGAAAAGATATGAAAAAACAATATTTTAACCCGCCAGACCGGAGAAAAAAAAAAAATAACAATAAAAACGGTGAAAGCAGGTATCATGTCAAGCGTGATGGCAGCAGTAACAGCTGCAACAACCGTGGCTGCGCCTATTTTAAGTTATGCTGCAGACCTGACAGAAACAGACTCTTCAGCACAGACGCAGACTATTACGAATGATGACGGTACTCAGACCATCCTGAATACAAGCGAGGGGAACGAGACTGCTGATAGTACGGAAGTTTCAAGTGAAGATGAAGCAGAAGAAACAAGGTTTTTGTTTCTGAAGCTGAAAAACACTGGCGGAAAAATCGTCATAGACAAAGGCGAGGATGAAGAACATACGGTCAGACTCGTAAAACATAAATCCGAAGACGGAAAGACGGATGAAGAAAAGATTGATGTTTACGATAAGGATGACGTACTGGTCTCAAGTGAGGATGCTGCTAAAAATAATTATACATACGCTTACGAAGTAAAATCTGACAGCGTGGCTAATGTGAAAGCAGAGGCTGATGAAGGGTATGTACTGAAAAAGTATGAGGTGAAGGCTGGAGATGCAAATAAAAAGGCTGACCTTAACGCTGATGATGTTTCAGACAGTCATGAGCAGGCAATTTTTATGGATGAAAACAAAACTGTAGACGTGGAGTTTGAGAAGTCCAGCGAAGACGATGCTGGTGTTACTGATGAGACAACGCAAACAGCAGATGAAGATGTCAGCGATGATTGTGCTGATGATACGACTGCGGACAATAATACAAATGAAGATGCGGATGTAAATGATGACAAAGAGAAAGACGAGGATATCAGCGTTGATGATTCGGTGCGCAAAGGAGCTGATGCAGAGACAGAAGATGTTGAATCCAAAGCGGATGCTGCGAGTGTGGATGATGACTTATCAGTTGTAGACCCTGAAGAGGACAAGGCTGAAAGCGAGGCCGAAACAGCAGTAGATGAAAATGACACTGATGACGTTACTGAGGCTGGCGATGAAGAGTTGACTACAGACGCGGAAGCTGCGGATGACAGCGAGACAACGGATACAGGAGAGAGTGCGGATGAAACAGTGGAAGAACATTTTTTGGAAAAAGCAGACGGCGTGGATGAACTGAACGCTGATGAATTTGCTTCTGCAAGACTGATTGTTATGACTGATACTGAATCTGGAATCGTTGACAAAGAACATTTGATTGGCGCTTACGGCAGCATTTACCTGCTGCAGTATAAAGATGCTGCGCAGGCAATGAATGCTTATATGTATTACAAAGAGAATGCAGAGGCGGTGGAACCGGATGCAAAGATTACTGCAGCAAGTGAAACCGATGAGGTAGATGTTACGGATGAAACGAAGGCTATGACAAAAGATGATAACGCAGTTGCTGTGCTGAACAATGAGGAAAGTTCTTCTAAGGTTTCAGTTTATAGCGGTAACAGCAGAGGCAAAGTCATTGCCCTGATTGATACTGGTGCTTCCGAGAGCAAAAATGTGATTGACCGTGTGTCCCTTATTGATGATGTATTAAACGGTGGAACGCATGGTGATGACATGGTAAGCAATATCGTATCACAGGACAGCGATGCGAAGATTTTATCAATCCGTGCGCTCGGAAATGATGGATATGGTACTTATTCCGCTGTTGTTTCGGCAGTTGAGTACGCTATCAATTCAGGAGTAGGCATTATCAACCTTTCCATGTATTCTCCAAAGACGCTGGCAACAAGTGTACTTGAAGCAGAAATCCAAAAAGCGATTGATGACGGGATTACTGTTGTAGGTGCAGCAGGAAACGATGGAAAAGATGCCGCAGGATATGTCCCTGGCGCAATCGATGACGCTTATATCATTGGTGCAGCAACGACAGATGGTATCCGTGTGGCAAAGTCCAACTACGGACAGGCTGTTGATTATTATGTAGCAGCAGATACTACTTCTGAAGCAGCAGCCCAGTTCACTGGTTATGTTTCGAAGAACGGACTTGATGCCGCAAAAGATGGCGAGGACGGGCTTATTTTCACATCTGTTGCAAATTGTACTACAGACGTAGACCCGAAAGATGACAATATATCTGAAAATAAGGACGACAGTACTATCTACGACCCGGTGATTGAGAATTATATAAAGAGCCATGTGGATAAGAATTATGTTGGCGAAGGAAAATTAACTCTTGTAAACGCCATTGATGTAGACGCGACGATAGCTTCTGCAGATGAGCTGAACGAGGGAGAAACGATTGACAGCCTTATGTCTTCTGATGATTTCCGGTTCCTGACACAGCAGACAGGACGCGTGCCGGTCTATCAGCTGAATAATGACAGCGAATACTTTGTTGCATTTGTGGATGTTATGCATAATGACAAGCAGGCAACGGCACTGGACTATGAGATTGCAAGAAACGATGTAACCGGAACTTCTATTGAAGGAACACATTACGATAAGGATTCCGGTTTGTTGTATATCCCTAAAAAGGCTTATTATGGAGAAGATGGAAAATACTATTTCCAGTACCTGCAGGTGCAGATTCTTTACTCTATCACAAACTATGATATAAATACCACATGGAATTCTGCAGTCATTTCTACTACAGAAAGGAAGGACGGAGTAAAAGAGTCAAACATCAGCGGTTCAAATATCATAGACATGAGGATGGCTGTGCAGGTAGGACGTAACATGAACGTCAACAGTATGCTCGTCAATGTAAATGGCCTGCCGATTGAAGGAAAATACTATTCTTATAATCCTAAGACTGGTATCCTAATAATTGGCTTTTCATCAGCTGTTGTGCAGTCTATCTGGGTAGAAGCAGAAAAAGATAAGGACGCACCGGATGTAGAACCTGGTATGGTTTCTGCAAAAACAGATTTTGAGGGGATGATATGTGTAGCAAGTGGAACAGTCAGTGTAGACTACGACAAGGTAAGAAAAGGATATGCATTTGAATCTACGATAGATATGATATATCCAGAAGCAGATGGAAGTAACTGGGAGGGCGTAAAAAGCTCTGACGTTATTGCTTACCGCTGCCAGACTGGAAGTGATGACACACTGCATAACGCTTTGATTAATTACATATTCTCAAAGACAGACAGCTTAGGCTTTCTCCAGGATGGATGTGTTTATCAGCCGGTGCCCGGAATGTTTTATCCGTTTGTGCTCAGACTTAATACTATACATTGCAATGATATCAGGTTTTCAGATGTGATTGCTGGAACTAATCACGCAAAGCTTGATATAGCACTGGAATGTACACATACGGACATGGATGGCTACAAAGATTCTGTCGCAACAAGTGCTTGGAAAAAAGCAAAATTACGTGGACGTGTCATTGAGATAAATAAAACAGCATCTAAACCATATGCCGTCTTCGGAGTCTATACAAGTAAGTGTGCTGGACAGCATGGATTTGGTATGTTTAAGGTATATATTAAACCAAGATACGCAAAATTGTCTATTTATAAGCGAATTGTAAAATACGATTTGGCTAAAGCAAGCGGACGCTATGGAAAAATGAATGCAAAGTTTACTATCTATAGTGACAAAACATGTAAAAAGGCTGTTAAATCCGTTTATGCTACCGCAAAAGATAGCAAAGGAAATATCATCAAAGCAGAAAAGGCCAATGTAAAAGTAACATTAAACCCTGGAACTTATTATCTAAAAGAGACAGGGCGATTGGGAGGAACTACACAAAATAGAAATGTGTATGGACCTATTACTCTTAAGGCTGGAGATGATAAAGCACTAAAAATGTTTGTAAAAACAGACACATCTAAAAACTTTACATCCGATGGATACATCATCAATAGACCATTTTATTTTACGGGAGACCTTTTCACTAAAGTCGCAAAAGGAACAAACAATACGCCATTAAGACATTCTGTATTCAAAGTAGAATATAGCGAATGGGGTTCCGGGGACACAAATGCAGATGCTGGTCAGACAGGATGGAAAACAAAAAGAACCTGGTATCTTGTTTCTGGAGTAAAAGGTGAAGTAAAATACGACAGTACACACTTAGCGGATAATGTAGAAGAATTTAAAGGAAAATACAAGAGTAGTCCTTTGTTTACATTTATGTCTGGTGGTAAAAAATATACGGGACTTCCACTATGCGCATTAAGAATCACAGAAGTACACGCTCCAACTGGATATGCAAAGATGAAAGGCTCTGTAGAATTAAAAATAACACCGCAGAAAAAAATGAAATCCAATGGCGATTACGCCCTTACATCAAATGGGGCTAAACAAGTAGATTACACCGTTGAAAAGGCCGTTGTGGAGGTGTACAAAGACCCATATAAAAATGCTACTGTGCAGAAAGATAGCTCCAATGTTAAGTTAAGACATGTGTACATACAAAATGATACAACAGACAAATCCTGGAAACTTCGGGCAAGAGTCAAAAAAGTTGATGCAAGTGGGAAACCGCTGGCCGGAGCCATGTTTGGTATTTATGAGAGCCAGACGGATGCAAATAACCCAACAGCGCAACCACTTGCACGTTTAACAACCGGTACGAATGGATATACCAGTATTTATAAGGAAGATGATATAGAAGAAACGACTAAGACTCGAACTTTGTGGTGTAAAGAGTTAAAGGCTCCAGATGGTCATGTTATGGCATCTCCAAACAATCCATACAAACTGACATTTACGTTAGCATCATATAACAAATTGTATGCGACAAATCCTAAAACAGAGGGAGAGCTTCAAACATTTGGCGGAACTGGTGTTGTGAATCCAGACGGAGACTGGTTTATGTCAATGAAGGTCAAGAAGGTTGACCAGTATGGAAATCCGGTTAAAGGCGTCAAATTCAGTATCTATTCTACAAAAGAAGATGCGGAAGAATCGGACAATGGAAGTATCCCTCTGAAAACTTTAACAACAGGTAGTGATGGATACACCCCAGTATATACATACACAGCACTTTCTACGCAGACAAAGAAAGTAACATTATATTGTAAGGAAACGGATGCCCCTGACGACTGCGAGATGACAGATGATATCTTTGAGCAGACCTGGACGTACGATGAGTACAATAGCATCGCAGATAAAACAAAGGGTGTAGAAAAACTGTTTGGCGATGAAAATGGCGTAGTAGTAAACAAAGTAACAAAGCCTTGGGAAATTGGTACTTATATCAAGAAGGTAGACGAAGATGGAAGACCGCTTGCGGGTGCTGAATTCACAGTTTACTCGGATGATGGGCTGACTGACGATGATGTTGTAGGAAAGCTCGTAACAGGAGATGACGGTATTTCAAATACGTTATACGTAGATGTTCCAGCGAATGCGGATAATATCACTTTGTATTGTAAAGAAACAAAATCCCCAAATGGATATAAATTAGTAAAAACTGTTTACAGCCAGGACTGGAGCGTAGAAGACGCAACGGCAGACGGGGAAGTGAAGCAGATGGGCCCTGTTGATGGTGTTGTCAATGGCGACGGATGGAGCCTGAGATACAAAATCCGAAAGATAGACAGGAACGGAAATGGACTTCCTGACGCAGAATTTACTATCTATACAGATAAAGAACTAACAAATAGTATTGCGACTTTGACAACTGATGATGAAGGCTGGACGGATACCAACACCCTTATGAGAATGAGCAAGGTTAAATCTCAGACACTGTATTGTGTAGAGACACAGTCGCCAGAAGGATATTATGGAACTGATGAGGTTTACGAGCAGACCTGGACGCATGATGAATACAAATCATATGTTCAGGGCGGAGGAGATGAAGCCGGAGTAGAGAAAACCTTTAACGGTGGAGGCGTAGTCAACGATAAGGCCTGGTCTATCAGGGCTAATGTAAAAAAGGTTGACGAGACAGGATGGAAGCTTGGTGGTGCGGAGTTTGGAATCTATACAAACCAGTCCTGCAGCGAAGATTCAAAGATTGGAAGCCTTGTAACGGACGACATTGGAAGCAATGGACATGCAAAAGAACCATTTGCGTATGAACTGCCGGAATCTACAAACGAAATCACTTTGTATTGCAAAGAAACGAAAGCACCGAATGGATATGAATTGAACAAAACGATATATTCACAGAAATGGACTTATGAGGACTATAAAAATCTTTCAGATGCTGAAAAAGAAGCGGGAGGAAAAGTTGAAGATTTTGGACCGGAAGGCGGAGTCCCAAATAAAAAGATATGGGAAGTTGCATTCTGGGCTAAAAAGGTAGATGAGAATGGAGTCCCATTGGCTGGAGCGGTATTCAGTATATACACAGACAAGTCATGTAAGAGTAACTCCTGTATAGAGACTTTGACAACAAAGGCAGATGGAACAACCAGCTACGGAGAATTCATTGTCGACGCTGAAACAGAACAGATAACGCTATATTGTAAAGAAACGAAAGCCCCAAGTGGATACGTTCTGGATGATAAGGTCTATGAACAGACATGGACAAAAAAGGGATATCTTGAGGATATGGATTCTGAGATAAAACAATTTGGTCCAGAAACAGGTATAGTCAATCATGAAGGCTGGAGAGTACGTGTCAATATCAAGAAGATTGATGAGAGACAGGACCCACTGGCTGGAGCGGTATTTGGTGTTTATACCGACAAGAGCTGTACGGATGCTTCAAAAGTAGGAGAACTGAAGTCTGGAAAAGACGGTATGTCAAACATCCTTACTTATGAAGCAGCCTGGAATAAGGAATCTGTAACGCTGTATTGCAAAGAGATTTCTGCTCCGGAAGGCTATGATAAAGCGGAAGACATCTTTTCCTTAGACTTTAATAAATCCGCTTACCTGACACTGAAAAAGACCAAGAATGACACGACAGGAGAACTTAAGCCATTTGGACCAAAAGATGGAGTCATTAACCTTGACAGCAAACCGGTGACCGTGAAGATACACAAAACTTCTACGGCTGCTTCTGAAATCCTTGGGCTAAGCGGATACAGCCTTGAAGGTGCAGAGTTCAAGGTCACAGGAAATGGAATCACCGGAATATTGAAGACCGATGCAAAAGGCGAAAGCAACACTCTGGAGCTTCCAAATAAGACTGCAGAATACACCATCACGGAGACGAAGGCGCCAAAAGGACACAAACTTGACAGCACGCCGAAGACCCTGAAGGTAACAATGCCGGATGACAGAGGGAAAGATTTTGTCATTGACTTTAAAGACGAGCCAATCTTTACAACAAATACTTTCCAAATCACTAAGAAGAGTGAAAAGGGCAATGTAATCAAAGGCGTACTGTTTAAAGTCGAGTTTTTGGATAATAATGCAACCAAAAAAACATGGTATCTTGTTTCTGATGAAAAAGGACTTGTGAAGATGGATATGTCTTATACGTCCAAAGAGGCTGCTTATAAGAGTGATGCATTCTACACACATAACAATAAAGTAGTTGTCCCGATTAGTGGAAAACTCAAGGTGACAGAAATCAAAGCACCTGCGCAGTATGCTGTTGACAATACTCCTAAATATCTGACAACCAGTCAGAATGATAAACTGGAGGTTGAAATGGTCAACACTTTAAAACCGTGTAAGATTAATATCCGAAAGTTTGATGCTGATGGAAAGACGCCTCTGAAAGGAGTAAGTTTTGAATTGAAGTTTGTGAAAGAGACTGAAAAACTGACTGCTACAAAGAACGGATTTACGAGGCTGCTCAAGGTCGGAGGCGCCATTACAAAAGATACCGATGCAAATGGAAATATTGTATTTGATAACCTTGACCAGGGTGAATATCAGTTAACCGAGATAAGGACAACTGCAGGACATACACTCCTGAAGGACCCTATCTCCATAACGCTTCCAATCACTATGAGCCAGGACGAAGCGAAGAAGAATAACGCAGATACATCCAAAGCAACACTGGATGCAGGATATACAGACAACTGGTTTTTCTACGACTGCAAATACGAAGTAACAAATACAGCCGTATTCAAATTGCCAATGACTGGTTCTGATGGAGACTGGAAGTATGGTATTATCGGATTTGGCACACTTGCGGTTCTTGGAACTGGATTAATCCTGATGGATACCAGAAAGAAGAGGATTATGAATCCCAGAAAGCAGAAGAGACGCAGGAAGTAACTGAAAATGGATAACCACGAAAAATATGAAGTAGTGAGAGAAAAAAGAAATAAAAGATAAGAAGAGAAGCGCACGGAAACGTGCGCTTCTTGTGTAAATGTGATAAGGAGGAGATGTGATATGAAATTAAAAGTGTATGTGACAAAGGTCCATTCAGTAGAAAGATTACTTTCGCTAGAATTTCCGAGTCTTTAATGCTTCCAAGTTCGCGATAATAAAAACTGATGGTTTTATCGATTCGTAAACCTCTCGACAGTTTATCGGAGCCCGATAAAAGCTCCGAAGTGGACTTTATCGGCTGTTGAGAAGCTCATCTTCGTTTTTTCCACTGAAAAACAAGTAGTTCACCACGCATCCAAGGATAAAAATGGAAAATACCTATCAGCAAAACCATCAATTGATATATTTCGATTGACAATCAATCAATTGATGTATATAATATGTGTAAAGATAAAAAGAAATGAGGCGAAATAGCCATAGATTTAACACTAATCTCAAAAGAAAAAGAAGTGCAGATATTTTTGGATAAATTAAAATCATTCATAACAAGAAAGGATTTCAATATTGATAAAGACTTTTTTCTTAATCTCAATGGAGATATAAAAAGAGAACGTAAGTATTCTACGAGATATGCGATGGACGTACTCGAATATGATAAACATGATATTGTAGAAATATTAAGCATACTGTCCGCAGAGAACTATTCAGAAACAAAAATAGATACTGACGATACAAATCCGCCATTGCTTTTTGTATTTGGAAAAATAATAGACAACAAAGAAACATATATTAAAATTAAGTTAAAAGAGACAAATCGGTCATATATAGCATGTATTTCGTTTCATTTTTCAAAATACAAGATGGAATATCCATATCGCAAAAATAGGAGGGAGAAAAAATGAAAAATTTAATCAGAGAATTTGAGATGGACTGCCCTATTTGCGATAAAGTCCATTTAATAAAAGAATATGAAGCAACGTCAACAGCCATCGTAAAAGGTGAAGATGTTGAATATATAGAAAAATACTTCTACTGCGAAAATGCGAAAGAAGACGAAAGAATTTTCGTTAACGGAAAATTGCTGGGAGAGAATTTATTAAATGGAAGGAATGCATATCGCAAAAAACATGGACTTTTGACTTCATATGAAATTGCAGACATCCGAAAAAAATATGGCCTGACACAGGTTGAATTTGCAAGGCTTCTTGGCTGGGGCGATGTAACTATACAAAGATATGAAACAAAGGCAATCCAGGACGAAACATATGATTCTATATTAAAAAGATTTCGTGAGGACATCTCTTTTGTATCTGAGTTACTGCAGAAAAATAGAAATACATTATCTTCTGAAAAAGTCAAAAAAATAAGTGAAAAAATAAAGTCAAAGGAAGTAGAGGCAGAGGAGTTTGACCGAAGAACCGTATTAAAAAAGGATTACGTCAATTTCATAACCGCATCAGCTATGAACGGATTCAAAAATACGTTGGATTTTGATAAGATTGAGGCGGTAGTATCATATATTGCAAAAAAGATTCCAAGTCTGTTTAAAGTCAAATTAATGAAAATGCTTTGGTATACGGATATGCTAGAATATCGTAAGAACCATATATCCATGACAGGAATCGTATATACGCACGAAGCTATGGGTGCGCTTCCAATTGGCCACCGTGATTTGATGATGCTGCCAGGAATCAATGTAGTAGAAGAAATGAGCCCAGATTTCAATTCCATGTTTCATATCTTTCCAAATCCAGATGTGGATATGTCTGTTCTAACAGAAGACAATAAAGAAATACTGAACATGGTGGTTAAAAAATTCAAGGATTTTTCAACAAAAGAAATCGTAGAATATATGCACAAAGAAAAAGCATATATGGAAACTACACTTGGCGATGTAATATCGTATGAATACGCAAGGGAATTAAATGAATTTTAAATTTTTTCAAGAAGGCCTTAAGGCCAATGTCATTAAGATAAGTATTTCATAGCAAAATGGACTATACATAAAAAGTGTATGGTCTGTTTTTTTTGTAACAATTAACTGAGAGCGGGAAATCACCGGCCGACAAGAAGTCGTCCGCGGGCCAAATGTTCCGGTCTTAACTTCGCATGTGGGTCTGAATCCCCGCCCCACCCGTTCGTGCACTACACTCAGCCTTGCGGCTTCGTTCGTCAGCGGCAAAAGCCGTACCGCGCTCAGCTTAACGGCTTCGCTTGACATTTGCTGCGCAAATTGGCAACGACTCCGGCAAAGCCGGGGAGTTATCAATTACAATAAACCCAGCAAACGACATTATAACATTTTTGCTGTAATATTATTTTTTTGTTGGCTTTTGCGAGCAGTCGACGGTCAATCACACACAAAGACTAAATTATAATATTTCTCAAAATATTAGTTGACAAAATAGAGTTTTTGATATATTATATACTAAAGCTATGGGCTCTGAGGGCGCAAGATATTCACGGGATGTGGTATCGTTGGCATTTGTCAAAAGTGACTCTATCGAGCCTGTATTTTAGTTTATTAGCACATCAAATTACCGACGGGCGGGAAAACTGCAACCATGCTTGCCGTCAGGAAGAAGACCAAGTAATTCATCTGTACGGTGCACGAGGGTGTAAGGCGGCTGTAATGTCGTCCACCAAGGTGTTTTGGTAGAAAAGCATTCCAGATATGGGATGTTTTTTCGTTTAAAAATATATGCATGTAAAAAATAAGAGTGCACAATATGTGCACTCTTATTTGCTTCATGATACCGCGAGCTATGCTTGTTTGCACCAAGCCCGTAAAGACTGACAAACGACGACGGAGTCGGAGTGCAGGGTTTCCGATTCTCCGTACATACCCGACAACCTCCGAACTGACGAGCAACCTGACCGCTCGGGGTCGGGCTGCTTGTAGCAATCCTTCTCCAACGGCAAGCCTGGCCGCTGTCTCCCGTTCGTCGATGAAGTATGGTATCTTTAAATTCTTATTTTCATATTTTCTTCACAGCCAAAATTCTTAAAAAATGCAAAAATATACTCACCACCGCTCGGTGGTGAGTATATGCGTATTTATGGCAAATTGAATTAGTTGGAAGAATCTGTCCAATTGGCTTTATATAATTTGTTTTCATTCATATGATTCTTTCCTTCACTAATAGAAGGTATTTCGTAGCCGTCATCGTAAATTACAGCCCAACTTGAAAATGTATAACCATCTCGAATTGGCTTTTTGATATTTTTATCCTCAAGCGTCATCCCTGCCGGCACCTGTATTGTGTATTTTTCAGCGTTGCCTTTATCCGGAAAATATCCCCCATTGGCATCAACTGTAAGGGTAAATTTCTGGTCTGGATTTTCAGCAAATACTTGCACCCAAAACCCTTTATAATAGCCAACTCCTATATGAGTAGCACGTTTGTCTATCAGTGTAACTAGATGTCCTTTGCTTTCTTCCCATAATTCAACTGCTCTTTCAGGACTGCTTCCAGTTGTAATATTTTCACCTAAAATATTACCTGCGCCAGCCGCATGGTAAGCTGTGGCATTATTTGTTCCATCTGGTCTTTGATGACTAAATTTTATGTAAATTTCTTTCGCTCTTACAGCTGCACCAGCATTCAAAGCTGCATTTTCTTTTACTGTCGAACTTCCATATTTTTTTCTTACTTTATTCGTTAACCGAATAACTTCTTTTATGTCTTTTTTTACCTGTTCCGGGCTTTCCGTGTCCGGAGTAGCAGTAGGTTTTGGAGTAGCCGTCGGCTTTGGTTTCTGTGTCGGTTTTGGAGTAGGTTTTTTCGTCGGCTGCGGTGTGGCGGTAGGCTTTTTCGTTGGTGTTGGTGTTACCGTGACAGGAGGCTGAGACGGAGTTACAGTAGGATTTAAAACTGTCTTTTTAGGGACTTTAACTTTAGCTCCGTCTTTATAATATCCACCATAAGTTTTGAATGTTTTATTATAACCTTTTACGATATAATAATAAGTTTTGCCTGCCTTAATCGGATATTTACTACTGGATTTGTGAACGTATTTCAGGGCCTTTGAACTGACGTTCGCAATCCTGGTCCACTTTGTGGTGTCAGCGGAGCGGTAATAAACCAGGTAGTTCGTAGCATTGATGGATTTTGTCCAAGTAACAGTAGTCTGCTTATAGTTGTTCGCTTTCACGCGGGTTTTTACAATAGACGGCACGGCCGGGATAGTTACGGTCTTACCTTTCCTGTCGTAAGAACTCCATTTCTTTCCATACTTATTGTACGCTCTAACCGTGTAGGTGTACTTTTTGCCACCCTTGAGCGGATACTTTCTGGAAGATTTATGAGTGTACTTCAGATTTTTACTGCTGATAGTTACCAGCGTGGTCCACTTCTTCGCACCGGTTTGTTTGTAATAAATCCGGTAGGAAGTGGCATACTTGGACTTCTTCCAGGTGACCGTTGCGGAATTCTTGGTCGCGGTCACTTTCGTAATCGCCGGTCTTGCGGGCGTTTTTTTGGAAGCGGCTTCGGCTGGACTCTGAATCATCATGGGCACGATTAATAAGATAGCCATGATGAGAGTCAGAAAGCTATAAAACAGCTTCCGTTTGTCTATTTTTCTTGTCATAAATACTTATCCCTCCTTGATGATTTTTTCTTTATTTGCTTATATTTTACTATAGGAATTAGTGGTTTGCAAATGTTTTATGACATGTATAATATGCTGAAAAATAAGCCGCAAAAAAAATAAAAGGAAATTAAAAAGATGGTTGCTTCTGATTTTTATTTTTAAATAAAATTGCATTTTTGGTATAAATATGTTATATTTTGCATAAGGAAAGTCATAACAGAAAAGGCGGCAAGCCCCTCCTTTACAGGAGGGCAGAAAATGCCCTCTAAGTTTTTACACAAGGAGGGTTTTAAAATGTCATATCAAGATTTCTTACAAACATTACAATTTATGCTTGATTTTTTAAAGACAATATATGATGTAAATAAAGACAAAGAAAGGTAGCCGCCCCTATCCCCATAGTTGGCGGCTATACGTCACAGATAAAGGGGTTTGCCGCTGTCGTGGCTTTCCCTTTTCTTTATTATAACATATTCTTTAAGAAGTTTCAAGATGTTACTATTTCGTAAAAGCCATCTAATAGCTTAATCTTCGAGTTGTCTTGCTATCCCATGTTCACCTTTCCGGCTTCTCAATATCAGGCATCAGTTCTTCTGCCATACGCAGTAAGTCTTGGTTTTTCTTAGTTTTGCGATGTTCCTTCATTTTTTCAGAACATAGTAAATTCGGGAATCTGGTGTCGTTAATATATATTTTGTTGTCTTTGAGCTGGACAAAACCAACAGGATTGTCTTGGCTCTCCAGTTTGTTACTTACAAGAGTAAGGGTCATGCTTTCCTGAATTTCGTCGTCAATGATTTCACTTATTATGATAAATATGGAGAATTACCACCAGCTATGTTACTTCTTTCTTGTTTTTTTTATTTGTCATATTGGTAATAAATAAAGAATTGCCAAGTGGCAAAGGAGATAACGAATATGAGAGTAAAAGAAAACGCAAAAAAAACTATGTTTGCTATTATGCTTTTAACTATAGTATTTTTTATGACTGTCCCAGTGCATGCTGCGAATAGGTATATTGCAAGCATTTCTAGAACGCCAATTTCTGTGTATGTAGGAAATTCGGTCACAATAGCACTTAAAAATCCAGCAAAAGGAGAAAAAGTGTCATGGGTATCAGAAAATCCGAGAATAGCATCCGTTTCTAAGACAGGAAAAGTTGCAGGAAAGCAAATTGGAAAAGTGAAAATCAAAGCAAGAAGCAAAAGCCGGTCCTATACTTATACCGTAAATGTAAAAAGTAAGCCAAAGATTAATTACACATCAAAAAGAGTGGAAATTGGGGATTCTTTCAAACTGAAGCTTCTGAATACGGTAGGTGGACGGAGCTGGGTGAGTAGTAACAAAAAGATTGCGACAATAAGTTCGTCAGGGAATGTTACTGGTTGTAACGTAGGAGTCGTAAAAATATCTACAAAATATGAAGGTATTACATATGCTTGTAAAGTGACCGTAAAAAAGAGCTCGAAAAGTCTTGTAAGAAAGGCTGCGCCGATGGCGAATGAATGTGTACTAAAGGCATTTGAAGACTTGGATTTTAAGTTAATATATGATGGGTCAGTTTCTTATGCGGGATATTTTTCAGCTTTAAATCAAAGTATTACGCTTCAGGGTGTAGACGATACTGTATACCATGAATTAGGGCATTTCCTCGCATGGATAGCCGGAAATGTAGATAAAAGAAGTGAATTCGCAACAATTTATAAGTCTGAAAAAGAAAAATATACAGGAGTAAGAAAAGCATATGTAACACAAAATGCTTCAGAATATTTTGCGGAGTCTTACAGGGATTATATTTTGAGTGGGTCAAACCTGAAAAAGAGCAGGCCTAAAACATATGCATATGTAAGAAATGCAGTTCAGACCATCCAAAATTCACCAGACAGAATTACAAAGATTAAAAATGTATATAAGGTGATATGGAAAAAAAATGGTTAATAACTCACGACTAAAGTGCAAGCTTATAAAAGCGAGCAATCAATTTTGGAAATGGATTAGTATCATGTTGAAAAAGTTCCATTTAATTAAGTTTGGCCGGAATTTTCCGGCCATTTTTCGTGCAAAAAAAATAAAAATATTCAGCATATTAACGAAGGGCGAAAATCCCCGGCCAAGCAATTGTCCGCGGGTAATAATTATTCTTTAACTTCGTGCGTGGGTTCGAATCCCCGTCCGAAACACGCGTCGCTAAGCACTCCGGCCTCGCTTGCCGCACTTCGTGCTGGTTATATTTATTCTGGTAACGAAGGCGTAAGTCTGAGTTACCATTTTTAATCTGGTACCGAGTCCTGTAAAGCAGGCGAGTTATCAAATGCATAAGCGGGAAGATACTTAAAACGGGCCGAAAACAATGACAAAAAAACAATCAATAATAAGGAGGAATTAAATAATGAAAAATATAATGAAAGACAAAGAAGTAAAATTATTTGCAGTTATATTTGCTGTATTTATAGCGTCAATGATGCTGTTTGCAACAACAACGCATGCTGCAACAGTAACAACAAAAAATATGCCTTCAACAAGCGTTTTTGTCAGAAGTTCAAAGACATTGACAAAGCCAAGCGTGAGCGGATTCAAATGGAAGGCAGTAAATAATACATATTATACTCTGACTACTGCCGGAAAACTTACAGGAAAGAAAGCAGGAACCGCAAGCTTTTCAGTCACATGTAAAAATGTAAAATATGTATATAGAGTAACTGTAAGAAATAAGCCAAAATTAAATTGTACGAGTAAAACGATAATGGTAACTGAAAAGCTAAACCTGAAAGTATTAAATGCCGGAAACTCTACAGTAACGTGGAGCTACAAAAATCCTAAAGTAGTCTACGACGGTGTTGGATACGGCCCGGGAACCACAACTGCGACAACGAAATGCGCAGGCGTTACGATGACATGTAAGGTCACAGTCAAAGACTATAATGGAAGCCTGGCAAAAAAGATGGCACCAAAAGCGAATGCAAATGTTTTATCTGCTTTTGATGAACTTGGATTTAAAATAAAATATGACCCGATAGTCGACTATGGCGGACGCTTTAATGCGCATGAAAGGACTATCACACTTAGATTTGTGGGCGATGATACTATCTACCATGAGATGGGACATTTCCTTGCTTTTGTTGCCGGAAACGTAGATAGGTCAAGTGACTTTGCTGCAATTTATAATAGTGAAAAGTCCAAATTTACAGGTATCAATAGAAGTTATGCAACACAGAACGCATCTGAGTATTTCGCTGAGTCCTATCATGATTATATTTTACAGCCAACAGAAACAAAGAAGAAGCTGCCTAAAACCTGCAGTGCTATATCAGATGCAGTTAAAAAAGTAACGCCTACACGTGTTGCAAGAGTTAAAGAAATCTACGGACCGTTCTGGAAATAAAGATACAATTGCCGCTGAAGCTGATAGATAGAAAACCGCGGCCAATCTTTTTGTCATCTTATATTTCGCGCTCAATGTCCGACGCTTATGCTACTAAGTAAATTCAAAAAATATGAGAGCAGCACGACTTTGCTATTCTATGCCTGGCCCAGACCTCGCTTTGTTGTCCAGACTACCCAAATCGGCAGAAATGCCGGTTTCTTTGTTTCAGCCGTTAAATTTTTCAGCATATTAAAAAGGTAAAAAAATTATTAAAAACAAGAAGGGAGAATTTTTTATGAAACTTAAAGAAATCAAACCAAATGGAATCGGGACTGTTGAATGTGTGATTGTTACCATCGAAGAAAAGACAAACCGAAATAATGGTACATTTCTGAACATCGGAGTCAGCGACGGTGAATCTCAGGTCATTGCCAAAAAATGGAATGAAAAAGCAGAGACATTTATGTTTAAGCCAGGACAGGCAGTTTTGATTGAAGTAAAGATGGAAGAATATAAAGGTGAGCCGAGTTATATCATCCGTGAAATTACGGAATCTTCGGCAGACCCGTCTTTGTTCGTTTGCGGTGCACCGCTGAAGTCTGAATATATGTATAACTTCTTATACAAGACAGCCGGAAGATGCGGCGTGTACGCCTCAACGGTTAAAAGAATCCTTGCGGAGAATAAGGATAAGCTTATGATTTGGGGTGCCGGCAGGTCTATCCATCATAATATCCGTGGAGGTCTTTTGTATCATACATACCGTATGACCAAAATGGCAGCATATACAACTTCTGTATATAACAAGGAGCCTTCAATGCTGAAGGATTGCCGTGACATCAACACAGAACTGTTAGTAGCCGGGACTATCCTTCATGACATTGGAAAGCTTTTTGAGCTGGATACAAATGAGTTTGGTGCCTCAGAATATACAGTTAAAGGCACATTGATGGGGCATGCTTTCCTTGGTGCTGAACTGGCAGGCAGAGTAGCAAGAGAGGAGGGCCTGAACGAAGAGGATATCATGCTCTTACAGCACTTGATTCTTTCTCATCATGGCAAGCATGAGTATGAAGCAGTAACGGTTCCGGCGATTCCGGAAGCATTGGTACTTCATCACATTGACATGATTGATTCTTATATGTATCAGTTTGAGACACAGGCGGAAGGACTGAAACCCGGCGAAATGTCAGGCAAGGTATTCGGGCTTGACCAGAGGGTATACAGACCGACTTGGAGAGTGCCTCAGAAGAAAGAGGAAGGCGAAGAAAAAAAATAAGTTTTATGGAGATTGCCCGCAGCGGATGCTGCGGGTTTTTGCTTGCTTGGAATTGCATTTGTCGTCGTATTTGTATTGCATCTATCGTTGAGGAACGTGGAGAGTTGAGGCCAGGCACGCCGAAATAGTCCGGGGCGTCGGTTCGGAGGTTGCTAGACGTGTACGGGAAGCCGATTTACCTACTGTACTCAGCCTTACGGCTTCGTTTGTCAGCCTCTACGAGGCTTGGTGCACGCGAGCATAACTCGCGCGTACCAAGATAAAAGAGCAGGAAATCTTTCCTGCTCTTTTTGTCTTGCGTTAACGATGTTTTTTTAATTTGACTCTTTTTTGGAATCGATTTCGGATTTAAGGGCTTTTATATAGTTATTATCCCAACCCATTTTATATGCGATTTCCTCTGGAGAAAATCTTTCAAGCATAACTGACACGAAATTGATTCTATCTTCATGCTGTGCTTCTTCCCATTTTGTATACATTTCATGCACCCCTTTCGGACTAGATTTGTAGTATCTTAATGCCTCGGCAAGAACAGGATTTTTAATATCGTCAGGATTTGAGTTAGTCCAGTCTCTGATAAACTGTCCAAGTTCTGAGTCATTGGTCGCGGCGGCAAGATTTACGATGATTTCTTCTTCGCCGGAATTGATGACATTTCCAGACATTAAGTCTACTTTTTTAATATGCTGAATCATCGGGTCGTTGGAACTAAAATCTTTTTCAGTTAAGACTATTATACAACGATTTGGCAATTCTGAAAAGTCCTGACCGCTTTTTAAGATACTGGCGTCAAGCATTGCACCATAGTATCGGTCTCTGTGGTAGATTCCATTTTGCTTGTAGCATTGTGGCTCAATTCCGTATATGGTATTCTCTTCAGGGCAAAAGCCTTTAAAATCTCCGATGACATTGCGTCCACGGTTCCAATTCTTGAGAGAATATTGGGTTTCAGATGTGCTTAACTTAATATCTGAAGATTTTGTTTTGTCTTTATCTGTTGCGTTTCTCACAACATTGATAATTACCTCTGCGATTTTCTTATCCTGTAATACCATGCTAGATATTGCGTCCGTATTCAAAGAGGCCTTCGCTAATTTTTCTTGAAATTTTTGAGGATACTTTCCTCCTTTCTCATAATCTAAATTATTTTGCATATTATTTACATCTCCATTAAATTAGTTTATTTGTAGAAAACTAAAGGAGAGGAATATTAAACAAATAAAACGCAAGACAAATATGTTTGGTTTCCTCTTCTTGATTTTCTACATATATAAAAAATGATGAATTAAAAAATTTATTAAAACTACGGCAGGAGGAAAAATATGTATAAAGGAAAAGAAAATTACGAAACCGCAAAACACTTGATGGCAGGAGAAGAATGTATTGTAACCGGATATGGACAATCTATGACACCGATTTTAAAATCTGGGCAGGCTGTGAGATGTGTGCCAGTAGCGGAAGAAACAATATTAAAGAAGAACGATATTGTATTATGTAAAGTTGCAGGACATTTCTATCTGCATAAAATTTCTGCAATCAAGGGAGGAAGAACATTTCAGATTTCTAACAATCATGGTCATGTAAATGGATGGATTGGAAAGAAGTGTATATATGGTTTGGTAGTAGAAAAGTTTTGAGGTATGACAGAGCGAGGGCTCTGTTTTTTATTGTATATTTTTTTTGTCATAATATAATTGAATAACTTAAAGTTTGACTAAGAGAGGAACTGATTGCTGGAGTTTTCTCTCTTTATTCCCCTAAGCGCAAAAATGGGGGCGCTATTAAATAGATTTACTTTCTTTGTACTCGTCATATGTCTTGCCGCATATGACGATAGAGATAAATTTCCTCCTAAGCAAAGACATCACCTTTGTGTGATGTCTTTTTTTTGCGGCAAAAAAAATCCGCAAAATTTGACATTTTTGTTGGCTGTGATATATTACAAAAAAAGGAGGCAAAGAGTATGAGTAAGATAGTAGATTCTCACAATGCGAATGTTTGCTGCCAGAAGTTGTATTCAGTGTGGTCCTCAGAAAAAATCGCGACACCGATACGAAGAGAAATGAAAAACAGCCATTTGACGATTCGTGCTTTGCAGTTGAAAATTGCAAGAAATATAGATAGACAGAGAATACCTAAGGATTCAAAGATAGTTCCGTTTGCAGGGAAAAATGAAACAGAGATAATAAAGGCCATGCAGCAGTCATACGCTGACCGGGACCTGGTTTTGCAAGTAAGAAAAAAGAAAACTAGTAAAGAAGATATAAAAAAACTGCGTTCAGGGCTGGAGAATCTACTGATGAATGCAGACTGTGACCGTGATTTGTATTTGACTTCTTATAATGCTGGATATATGCTGAAAACATTGGAAAAAAAATTATACGAAAAAGAAGAAGAAATGGAAGAGGAGCCGTTTGACTTGTAGGAAATGCAGCGCAGAAATGCGCTGCGTTTTTGTCTGTGAAGAATCTGGCATACTGTAAATGAAAAATATAAAAAAAGAAAGGAATAAATAGGAATAAATATGGAAATTAAATGTACAAAAAAGTGCGAAAAAGAGTATCCGAAAAGGCTTCTGAAAATGGAATATGCACCGGATAAGTTGTATTATCTTGGAGATATTTTGTTGCTGGACAAAAATATCGTTGCGCTGATTGGAAAACGTGACGTGTCGGAAAAAGTAATGAAAACGACGAAAAGATGTGGTGAGATTCTGGCTGAGTGTGGCACAGTAGTTCTGAATGGGCTTGCGATTGGATGCGATACAGCGGGCTTGGAAGGTGCATTAACAGCAGGCGGGAAGTGCATTGCTGTCATGCCGTGTGGTTTGGACTATGTATATCCAAAATGCAACGAAGCATTGTTAAAAAAGATTTTGCAAAATGGCGGATGCATTGTCAGCGAATACGAAGCGGGCACGAGACCGGAAAGATGGCGGTTCGTGGCACGCGACAGAATCCAGGCAATGCTGTCTGATAAGATTGTTGTGGTGGAATGCGAAGAAAAGAGCGGGACTATGCACACCGTGAAAGCGGGTATGGAATATGGAAAATCGTTGGCTTGCATTGTTCGTGCGAAGGAGCCAGTACTGCCGTCAGGGAACATATGGATGCTAAAAAACGGAGTAACAGGCCTGAAAGGCGAAAATGCGTTAAGGAAATTTGTAAACGGTGCGACTGAAATGATGTAAAAAAAATAGAATGTTCTGTCGTTTTTTTTAAAACAGAAAATTCTGCATATTGTAAAAGTAAAGAAGGCAACCGAAGAGAGAACTTCCGGGACCTTCTTTTTTTTGGCCTAAAACGAGAACAAAGAGGAGACTATATTGGAGTTTCATTTTTAGAAGTTTCAGGCATATTAAAAATGCAACATAAAAAAAGAAAGGAGATGTTTTGTATGATGAATAATGAAAATTGCTCAGATATCTCTTTAAGATATCACGATATTACAACCGAAGATATGAAAAACGGTGATGGGCTTAGAACAGTCCTTTGGTTGGCTGGCTGTGAGCATCATTGTCCGGAATGCCAGAATCCGATAACATGGGACCGGTTTGGAGGTATTCCATTTGATAAGGCTGCAGAAGACGAATTAATGGAATCACTGAAACCGAATTATGTTTCGGGAATCACTTTCAGTGGAGGCGACCCGTTGGCGACTTACAATCGTCCAGGTGTAGCAAAACTTATTGCCAAGATTAAAAATTCAAAAGAACTGGCAAAAAAATCCATTTGGATTTATACAGGCTACACATGGGAACAGCTGCTGCACCAGTTAAAAACAGGGCAAGACCATGACCTGATGTTTATTATTCTGAAAGCGGATGTCATTGTGGAAGGACGGTACGAAAAAGATAAGCGCGATGTTACGCTAAAATGGCGCGGAAGCGCAAATCAGCGTGTAATTGACGTACAGAAATCTTTTCATTCAGGGAAAGTTATTCTGCATTGCAATTGATGTTGGTTGAAGGTGAAGAAAAATGACATTAACGAAGAACGGAAAATCCCCGGCCGACAAAAAGTCGTCCGCGGGTCAAATGCTCCGGTTTTAACTTCGCATGTGGGGCTGAATCCCCGTTCGAAACACGCTTCGCTCAGCCTTTCGGCTTCGCTTGCCGCACTTCGTGCTGGTAACGAGCGCAAAGCGCGAGTTATCAAGAGAGAGAGTAGTCCTCGTTAAAAAGCCTTTGGGTGATATGCAACAGAAAGAATTTAACCAAATGCTTGAAAAGAACGGACATCAGCGGATAAAAGAAGCAGAAGATACTATATTTTGCAAAGTATTTTTTGAAAAAATGCCTGATGACTGTTCAAATAATGAAAATAGTGATACTTAAGGAGGTAAAAATTATGAGTAAAAAAATTATCAGCCAGAAAGATGCAAAAGAAATTGCACGTAAAAACAATCTGGCAAACGTAATCATCGTTAAAAAGGACGGAACCCGTGAACCATTTGACGGAAACAAAATTATCATTGCGGTTGGCAAGAGTGCATCCCGTATCCTTGTGAAGTTCACAAAAGAGGAAGAGCGGGCAATCGTTGACCATGTTGAAAGCGAAATCAAAAAAAGAGGACTTAAAGAAGTTCCGATTGCTATGATGCACAGCATGGTGGAAGCAGCGCTTGTGTCTATTAATGAAGAGGTTGCAAAAAGCTACCGCGATTACCGTAACTACAAACAGTCATTTGTCCATATGATGGATGATGTATACACAAAGAGTCAGTCAATCAGATATATTGGTGACAAGGAAAACGCCAATACTGACAGCGCACTGGTGGCAACAAAGCGAAGCCTTATCTTCAACGAACTGAATAAGAATCTTTACAGAAAGTTCTTTATGAATCGTGAAGAATTACAGGCTTGCAAGCAGGGCTATATTTATGTGCATGACCAGAGTGCAAGACTTGATACTATCAACTGTTGCCTTTGCAATGTCGGAGCCGTTATGAAAGGCGGATTCGAGATGGGCAATGTTTGGTATAACGAGCCCAAGACTCTTGATACAGCGTTTGATGTTATGGGAGATGTAATTTTATCAACTGCCGCACAGCAGTACGGTTACCTTTTAGCCGTAGTAAAACTTGCCTAACAACTAAATCAGTTGGTGTGGCTGCCTGAAGGTGGCTGCTAACGGTATCAGCGAAATAAGACTTCTCATTGAGAGGAAACCGATAATGAGACAAATTGAAGCCTGCAAAAACCGGGTAAATATGACCAGAGACGAATAAGCTGACTAAGAGAGCCTAAGCCTGAAATATGGTGAGATAAAGGTGATACCGTGCTAAATGTATTGCCAGAAATAAAAAAAACAGATGAAAGAAATATGGAAGGATATAAATAATTATGAGGGGATATATCAGTGTTCTAATCTTGGAAGGATAAGGAGTCTCGATAGATACGTATATGAACATTCAGGAAAGAAGCAATTTCGAAAAGGACAAATCATGAAGCTAAGATTAAATCCAAATGGATATTTTCAAGTTCCTCTTAATAAAAATGGAAAAAGAAAGATGTGTTCTGTTCATATTCTTGTTGCCAAAACATTTCTGAAACAAAGATGTAAAACAGACATTGTAAATCATAAAGACGGAAATAAACAAAACAACAATTTAGAGAACCTTGAATGGATTAGTTATTCAGAAAACAATAAACATTCTTATAATACTTTAAATAGAAAGATAGCAAGAATTGGCGGTAGACCAAAACCGATAATTGTTGAAAATATATTAAGCGGAGAAGTACAAAGATATATTTCTATTGCAGACGCATCAAGAAATATAAATTTATCACACACGCAAATTAATAGATATATAGATAGTAAAAAAATATGGAAAGGAAGATATAGAATTTCATCTGACAATACTAAATGTGTAGAGGACAGCAAAATGGTATCGTAATACGAAGGCTTGTATTACGAAAGTAACAGAGTAGGGTAGGCGTGATTTGATTACACGCTGAAAGAGCAAGCAGACTTAGCAAGTCTGAATATATGTTCCGGCGGGATAAAACGTAAGAATATTGAAAGATATGCACCCGTTGGGTTTTACTGTGCCAGAAGTAGATAAAATCATGGGGCCTTATGCCGAAAAGTCCTTTGAAAAATATAAGAAAGAATATCTTGATTTAATGTCAGATGTTCTGAATCCGGCATTCGCAGAATCTCTGATTGATAAAGCAGAGGCATATGCAATGGAAAAAGTACAGCGTGAAATGGAGCAGGGATATCAGGGAATTGAATATAAACTGAACACAGTTGGCTCTTCCCGAGGCGATTATCCATTTGTTACATTTTCATTTGGACTTGGAACAGGAAAATTTGAAAAAATGTGTGCAAAAACAATTTTAAATGTACACAGAGAAGGACAGGGTAAGAAAGGTTTTAAACGTCCTGTATTATTCCCGAAGCTTGTGTTCTTATATGATAAGAATATTCACGGTGAAGGAAAAGAATGTAATGATGTTTTTGAAGCAGGTATCCAGTGTTCTGCATCTACGATGTATCCGGATTGGCTCTCAATGAGTGGAGAAGGATATATTTCTACAATGTATCAGAAATATGGAACTGCGATTAGTCCTATGGGTAAGTGCATATTAGCCCATGTAAAACGGTATTCAACCGCTTGCTTAGCGGGTGTGGCGTAACAAATACGCTGCTAACAGATAGGTCTGTGGGAGGAGAGGTCCGATTGGACCACAGATGAAGCTGTGCTCTTAAAAATAAGAGTTAATCGACTATCGGTGATGAGTGTAACCGAGTAGAAATGGGATAAGCTCCATTTCCAAAGATGCCGCCTGATGACAAGGAAGAGGACGCCTCCGAGGGAAAAGCTAGTCAGTATGTATGGTGACATACAGTAAATACGTGTCGTGCATTTTTAAGTCCGTGGTATGAACGCGGAGGAATGGAACCAGCAGACGAGAATGACAAGCCAATTTTTGTTGGTCGTTGCAATCTTGGTGTTGTTTCTTTACATCTGCCGATGATTCTTGCAAAAGCAAGACGTGAAAGCAGAGACTTCTATGATGTTCTGGATTATTACCTTGAAATGATTCGTGGACTTCATAAAAGAACATATGATTATCTTGGAGAACTGAGAGCATCAGTCAATCCAATTATGTTCTGCGAAGGTGGACTTTATGGTGGTCACCTGAAACCAAATGAAAAAATCCGAAAAATCCTTCCGCCGATGACAATGTCTTATGGCATTACGGCGCTGAATGAGCTGCAGGAATTATATAACGGAAGGAGCCTGGTTGAAGACAATCAGTTTACGCTGGAAGTTATGAAACATATTAACGAAAAATTAGCGGAGTATAAGAAGGAAGACCACATTCTTTACGCCGTATATGGAACCCCTGGGAGTTCTGCGGGGGCACATGCAGTGATGCATGTTGAAAAAATTGCCTAACCTGTTTGAGGGAACAGGGTGTACGGTTTGCGATTCAGCAGTTGGAGGAAATGCCAATAAAAAACCGTGCTAACAGGGAATTCGCCAAGAATCCTGTGCTAAATATCGCTGGTTTTGTCAGCGGTTAAATGTGAACAGACTGTCGAAATCCTAGAAGGAAAGTAGAGTAGCGAAAAGCGAAAGAGCAAAACCATTTGTGAAAAATGGACAAAGTATAGTCGACAAAAAGGGTGATATAGACAATTGATATAATATTGATTTTATGATAATATAATATAAAAGAAGAACGGAGAATCTCCGTTCGCAGTCCGGTAGCGAGCCAAAACGGAGAGCTATCAAAGAAACCCCTTTTAATGGCAGAAAATCTCTGTGGTCTTCAGGTGAAACAGTTCCGCAAGGAATATGGAATCATCAAAAATGTATCTGACCGTGATTATGTAAGCAACAGCTTCCATTGTCATGTGACAGAGGACATTACACCGATTGCAAAACAGAATCGTGAATATGATTTCTGGGAATTATTTAACGGTGGAAAAATTCAGTATGTTAGATATCCGATTGATTACAATATTGATGCAATCAGAACACTTGTCTTAAGAGCCATGGAAATGGGATATTACGAAGGTGTAAACCTGGCATTATCTTATTGTGATGACTGTGGATATCAGGCAGCAGACATTGGGGACGAATGTCCGATTTGCGGTTCAAAGAATCTCACCAAGATTGACCGAATGAACGGATATTTAGCTTATTCACGGAGACATGGTGAGTCCAGAATGAATAACGCAAAAATGGCTGAAATAGCTGATAGGAAGTCTATGTGAAAATTTTAACAAAATATCAATTTATGATGCTAACGAAGGCGTAAGCCTGGGTTATAAAAAATCATACATGCCGCTCGGAGAAATCCGGGCGGTTTTTTTGCCTGTCGAATATGTCTCTACTTTTGTGACCGACATTTATGTCGGCCGCAAAATTGCTGTCAGCTAGAGAGACCCGGCAAGCTTTTATTTTTTTTGTTATTTTTTCAGCATATTAAATGTATGAAAGAACAAAATTTAAAAAAATACAACAAAAAAAATACAGAACTACAACTTCCAAAAACGGCGCTGCCAATCGCTGGCGCAATAGAACATTGGGTTGATATTGACGGCTCGGTCTATGCAATAGACCGCAGAAACAATCGAAAGCCGAGACTAATAAAGAAATCTCAGTCTGAGGTTAACGGATACAAATACTGCGGGATTAAATATAAAAACGGTAAAATAATTTCAAAAAGAGTCCACAGGTTGGTGGCTGAAGCGTTTATTCCAAATCCGAATGGGTATCGTATTGTTGGTCATAAAAATAATATCAAAAATGATAATCGTGTTGAGAATCTGTATTGGACAACAACAAAAGAAAATACACAAAAAGCATTTGACGATGGATTTGCTGTAAACGATAAAGAAGGAAAAGACAGCCAGTCTAAACCGGTCATCATGTATGACACATACACCAATCAGGAACTTGGAAGATACGGCAGTTGCAAAGAAGCAGAACGTGAGACAGGATTAAGCCTTACGACAATCTGCCGGCAGGTAAAATATCACAGGCCGACCAGAAAACCATATTACTTCAGATATGAAGACGATGAGGATACCTGCCAGGATGTGATTGGAATGTTCGATTTTGATTCGGACAAGTTAATCAAAACTTTTCTGAATTCTGGCGACGCAGCAAGGAGTACCGAGATAAGTGAGCGAACAATTTGCCAGCAGGTTCAGAATGGAGTGAAGCCTGAAAGGAAGAGGAGCGAGGTGTATTTTTTAAGCGTAAAGAGCAAGAAAAAAAATAAAAATTAAATTTTTCTTCATATTGTAAGAAAGTGGTGCGTCTCCACCATTAAGCGAGAACCGAAAAAAGCGGCGCGTCCCTACCAGCTGTGAAGCGAAACGGGAACCGAAAAAAGCGGTGCTCCTCTACCCAAAAACGAGGCCGAAGAAATAACGGAGAGATGCCGGCAGAAATGCGAAGTAAGGGTGAACGGGGCGACTCATTCTTCCTATTGGGGAGCGTAATAAGTACCATACAAAATCCAGATTCAGTCATACTCTGGGCGTTGCTCAAAATAAGAAGCCAGTGGGAAAGCCTGCTGGCTTCTGTTTTTTTTCGTATGGAAAATATAGCATATTAAACTTGTAAACAATAAAAAATAAAATAAGAAATAAGAAAGGAGCAAAAAATATGCTTGAATTAAAAGGAAAATACAACACCGCAAAGGTTTTTACTGACAATGTTGACAATGAGACCATCAGCCAGGTAATAGAATTGCTGAACCAGGATTACATTAAAGACGCGAAAATCAGAATCATGCCTGACTGTCATGCAGGCGCCGGATGTGTTATCGGTACGACAATGACAATTTCTGATAAGGTATGCCCGAATCTGGTTGGGGTAGATATTGGCTGCGGTATGCTGGCTGTCAGGATTGCAGAAAAGGATGTTGACCTTCCAAAACTGGATGATGTAATTAATACATATGTTCCGGCCGGGTTTAATGTAAACGATGAGCCGCTTGGTAATTTCAGCCATTTGAATGACTTGGTCGCTCCGGCTGATATATCGCTGGCTTATCGCAGCATTGGAAGTCTTGGAGGCGGCAAT
This sequence comes from Blautia sp. MSK20_18, assembly GCF_020553125.1. NCBI lineage: Bacteria > Bacillati > Bacillota > Clostridia > Lachnospirales > Lachnospiraceae > Blautia > Blautia sp. MSK20_18. The sequence goes on along the minus strand of NZ_JAJCGR010000017.1, from coordinate 3,056 downwards.
CATTTTATCGAACTTGATAAAGATGATGACGGAAACTTGTGGCTTGTAATCCATACTGGTTCCAGACATCTCGGACTGGAAGTTGCGAAGCACTACCAAGAGCTCGCATACAAACAGCTGAAGGATTTAGATGTTGGCGGCAAAATCAAGGCTATAATTGCAGACCTGAAAGCAAAAGGAAGGGAAAAAGAAATTGAAAAAACAATCAAAGCGTTAAAGATGCAGGAGCCGCATATTCCGAAATCCTTATGCTATGTTTCCGGCCAGGCGTTCAAAGACTACATTCATGATATGGAAATTGTCCAGAAGCATGCAGAATTAAACAGAAAATATATTGCCGATACGGTCATTGAAAAAATGGGCTGGCATGTTTGCGAGGAGTTTCAGACAATACACAATTACATTGATACAAAAAACCTGATTCTCCGCAAAGGCTCTGTGTCTGCACGAGATGGCGAAAAATTGATAATCCCGATAAATATGCGTGACGGGTCTTTGATTTGTGTTGGAAAAGACAATCCTGATTGGAATTATTCTGCGCCGCATGGTGCCGGAAGAATTTTGTCAAGAAGCGAAGCAAAAGATGCTGTCGGGATTGATGAGTTTCGTGAGTCCATGAAGGGGATATATTCTTCTTCTGTAATGGAGTCTACAATTGACGAGTCGCCGATGGCGTATAAGCCGATGGAGGAAATTATGGGAAATATCAAAGATACTGTTGATATTGTGAAAGTAATTAAACCGGTATACAATTTTAAAGCACATTAAGATACGCCGCCTGGAGGAATCCAGGCGGTTTTTTGTCTAGTAATGCAGGATGCATTTTCTTTTTTTAAAATCCGGCATATTGAGAAAAGAAGAAAACAAAAAAAGGAGACTTAAAATTAAAAAATGATAAAACGAGTACGGCTGGATTACAAACCGGTAGCAAAGAGGACAAGCGAAGAGGTGGCATTTGTGGTATCAGCTGAGCATGTGGCAGCGGTAAATAGAAGCATAGAAAAGAAATTGAAAAAAAATAAGAGAGAACGAAGAGAGAGCGAAAAAGAGGCGGAAAAATATATTGTAAGATGAATTGATGCCTGTGCTTGTAGGCGTTTTTTTTGCCTCCAAAAATCCCGCATATTAACTATACAACAAAAACAAGAAAAGGAGCAAAAACAATGATTGAAAATCCAAAAATCGGCCAGGAAGTCTGGTTTGCAGAAGCTTGTAATCAGCGCATCCATAGTGCAAAACTTATTGCGCTTGATGAAGTTGAGGTTTCAACCCGAAAATATCTATATGCAAAAATCGAAATGGATGATGGTTGCAGGCTGGGATGGCCGCTGAAAAATTTGTATGCTTCGCGAGAAGAACTTCAAAAAGAATTAGAAAAAAAAGAAGAAAGGAAGTAATAACAATGATTGAAAATCCAAAAATTGGTCAGAAAGTTTGGTTCTTGGAACCTTGGGGACAGTGTATCCACAGCGCAAAAATTACAGCCCTTGGCGAGACTGAGGTTTCAGTCCGAAATCCTGAGAAATATCCATATGCAGATGTTGAGTGGGATGATGGCGGAAACAGCGGATGCCTTCTGAAAAACTTGTATGCTTCGCGTGAAGAACTTCAAAAAGAATTGAAAAAAGAAGAAGAAAATAAGATTGCCGAAATCAAGGCTAAAATCAAGGATGCGGGTGACCTGGTGACGTTTATGTATGACCACTGCGTGGCCTGTGCGGAGGAGTATACTGATTGGACGGCGAGAAGAGCAGTGAAAGAGATTGCGAAGGAAATGCTTGGACTAAATTTGGACTAGATTCGGGATTACGAAAAAAAGAGATGGAAATCGGCTTTGCCGGTTTCCTTTTTTGTGTGGAGTAGAGTGGAATGGAAGAAAAAGAGAGAAAGAATGAGAGCGGGAATATACTGGCCGGTCAAGCCGGAATGAAGGTTACGGGCTAGCGGGAGGTTGTGTGGGCTGGTATGAAAAGATATGCGGCGAAAGGCTGTTGCCAGCTGGCGCCGGGAGAGAAGTAGTAAACGACCGGAAAGTGTGGTGCTCTGTAAAGAATCAAGCCGGAAAGGTGTTGGCCGGCTGTGACCGGAAAGGTGTTGGCCGGCTGGCGCGGAAGCCTGGCGTGGGGTGTTTGCGGGGCGCGAAGCTCCGCATATATTCCTGGTTTCAATGCTGACGAATTTCGGCATATTGGATATATAAAAAAATAAGAAAGGAGACAAAAATATGTCTTGTACGATTTGTGGGTATGGTTTTCCAATTGCTGATGGGGATGCGGTAACGCTGGACTTTGAAAAAGCAAAAGAGTTTTTAAAAAAGCATGTTGGGTCATTCGGTCAGACGGATGAGGAGATGCAGATTCTGGATGACTTAGAGCATGCTGAAAGTGATGATGCCGAAGAGGATGAACTGGAAGATGTCATGTATGACATTGAAGATTCATTTGAAGACGAAGAAACTGGTGATACTGGCTTTGGCGCTGTCTTGGCTGTAATAATGCGACGCGAGACCGGGATTAACTTTAAGTTCTACGCTGCAGAGAATGACCTCGGGACGCCGCCGGCGATTCTGTGGGTTCCGATGTATCCGTGGATGCTGAACGAAAAAGAAAAAGGAATTACGGAAAGCGATTTGTATGATTTCTGCAGGAAGTATATGGATGAGTTGGAAATCTACTGTGACCCGGAAGAGATGGAGTTGGAATATTATTCTTAAAACAAAGCATTGTGCCCGAGAAATTCTCGGGCGTTTTTCTTTGCTGGCATAAATTTGGCATATTAAATATAAATAAGAAATTCAAGGAAGGAGGAATCTATATGCTGCTATCACAAAAAACAACTATCAAGTTAAATAACGCAGAATCTAATATCATTGGGCATATGTGCTATGCAGCATATAAACTTTGGAATGTCTGTAACTATGAGCGACAGAATTACAAAGGCTTATCACTGCCAGTAAAATATCCTGACTGGTATTATCAGAAGTCTGCGCACAAGGATGGTTTGTGGTTTAAACAGCTTCCGTCGCAAACAGCACAGGAAATATGCAAGCAACTGGA